>JAJAYM010000291.1 GCA_027117675.1 Actinomycetes bacterium
CTTCTCGGCAGCGGCCGGCGGGTAGTCGGTCACGTCAGTTCCTCTCGCTCGGGTCGTGCTCGGGGTAGGCCTGGTGCTGGTCGCGCTCGTCGTGGTTCATGCACTCATCCCTCTCGTCGGTGACCATGAAGCGGACTCGGCCGTGTAGCCGCGCCCGTCGTGCGGAACCCACCGGATGCCGTCGTTCGAATGCCGTAACGCCGTCGGCCAGGACCGGGCGTCACGGTCACCACGCCACGGCACAAGGTCGGCGTAACCCGACGCACCCGCTGGCTTCATGCCATACCCAAACTCAGGCCAACCCATCAGCGACGCCGAACCACGGGGCCGGAAGTTGCGACCATCCGCACCCGACGCGTGCCCGGCGTGAGCCTCCATCAACAACGCGGCACCCGTCTCCCGCATCGTGTCCAACGCGGCCAGGACAGGCACCGCATCGTCATCGGTCATCAACGCTTTGGGGCTCATCGCGTAGATCGGCCCAATGACGATGATGTCGGGTTGGATAGCGTCAATCTCGCGGTGAATGGTCGACAGGTCCTTGTCGCGGAGCAGGTCGATCCGCCCGGTGCAGAGCAGGTTCACGTGGCCCGGGTTGCCGGTGCCGTGGTGCTCACCGAACCGGACCACCGCGCGCGACTTCCGCTTGACCTGTCGTAGCGAGTTCTCGCAGTCGACAATGAGCACCTTTGCGGGCCGGATCTTCACCAACGGGTCGAACGGGTCCAGCCCAGAGGCGGCCATAATCGCCACCTGTCGCAACAGGAAGCTCTTGCCCAGCCCTTCGCCTCCGGTCAGGATGAGCCGGTCGCGCCGCTCGAGCAGTTGCGGGATAACCCAGTCGGGTTCGTCGTCGGGTGAGGCGAGGAGCTCGGCGAGGGTGATCGACTGGATGTCCTCGTTGTCCCCGGCGTCGCGGACGGCAGCGAACTGCGCGGCAACGGCCGACGAGAGCCCGGAGGCGTCCACGTCGGGGTTGCGCGCCGACTGCGCGACCTTGGCTGCCATGACGATGAGCCGGCGGCGGGTTGCCCAACCCCTGACGTTGTTCGCGTAGACGGCGACGTTGTCGGGCACGGCGATCTGGTTGGTCATGATCTGGACAAGGGCCTGGATGGCGTAGGCGTCCGACCCGAGGACCAGGCGGACCGACATGGGGTCGACGGGTTGCTTGTCGCGGTCGAGGTGCGACATCGCGGACCAGATCGCGGCGTGGTTCGGGATGTGGAAGTCGTCGGCTGTGATGTGGCGTTTGGCTTCTTTGCGGGCTGAGCTGGATTGGAGGCAGGCTGAGAGGGTCGCGATCTCGGAGGGGATGTCGCAGAGGCGCTCGTCCTGCTCGTGGTCGTTCATAGGGTCCGCCGCATCCAGTCGTCGGGACCTTCGCCAGGGCGGCGCATCGGGTGCACGTTCGCGTTGTCGCGTTCGGCTTGGAGGCGCATCTGGTCGAACTTCTCGCGCATCTTTGACATGGACATGACGTTGGCCCGCCAGAAGTCGTTGGCCTGGCACCAGTCGATCGCGCGGTGTACGTCGTCCTCTGTGCGGTCGTCGTTGTCGAGCATCAGTCGAGCCGAGTCGTTCCAGGTCTTGCCGATCGTCGGACGCTTTGAGCCGTTGCCCTCAATGCGGTCTGCGAGGTGGTCGCAGACCCGTCGAACATCGAGTCGCGGCGCATCGGCGGCATCGCCGACGTTCTTCTTCTTTCTCTCTCTCTCTTCTCTCTCTCTAGGCATCGCTGACTCGGATGCGGCGGGCATTTCAGTTTCGGATGCGATGGGCATTGCATCGGGCATGCGATCCGCATTGCGATCCGCATGCCATCTAGCCTCGGCGCCCAGTTTTCCGGCCTCAGATGCGCCCTTCACCTCTGTAGCCGAACGCTGATGCTCAAGGTAGTCGTGTACGTGGGCCAGCCCTTTTTGCTGGCCCTGAATCCAGAGCCCGTGCGCGAGCAGCAGGTCGGCGTCATTCTTGGTGGCCCCGGTCAGGCGGAGCAGCAATCGGACCGGCACCTCGCCGTCCGTGAGGTGTTGCGCGCTGTACGCGATGGACCCGACGTGCAAGACAATCGCGGTCGCGCTCTCGTCCATGACCTGCGCGACCTTCGGGTTCGTCAGGTAGCCCACGTCGAGCTTGAAGTACGCGCGTTTGTCGGCCATCAGGCGACACCCGGAGCCCAGCGGGTCACCCAAGCGTGGCCGAGTTGACAGAAGTAAGAGCCGGTGCGGATCCCGAATTCGTCGTCGCGGGAGCTGGCCTTCTTGGCGGGTCGTCCGCATTCGGGACAGGTGGGCTGGGCCGCTTTATGTGGTTGTGTCGTAACGCGAATGACACTCGTGTGAGTACGTTGCTCTACAGGGCAGCAGCGTTGACACGCCCAGCACGCGTCGCAGATGCGTTCGTCTTCGCGGCACACGCGTTCGTTGCAGTCGGGACAGCGGGTGCAGCACTCCTCGAGTTCGCGTGTCATGCGGGCCTCCTTTGGCTGGGTCGGCGGCGTTCTCTGGACCGTTCGGTTTCGGCGTGGGCGTAGCAGCATGGGGCGCAGGGTTCGTCGTAGATGACGCCGACGTGTTCTCTGTAGCCTCTGGCGGTGCCGCACAGCCAGTGGGGGTTGAGGACGTAGCGTCTAACGCCGCGGTCTACGGTCCAGTCCCCGCCGGTGAGCGCGACGTCGGGTGAGGTTTCGTTTTTGGTGCAGTGGGCGCAGATGCTGACGGGGCTCCTCGTTTGGGTTGAGCAGTACAGGCAGAGGGTCCGGGTGATGGGTCTCATGCGGCACCCTCTGCACGGGCGACCTGGAGGTGCCAGTCGCAGTAGCGGGGGTCGTTGCGCCGTAGCTGGTCGCATCCGCCGTGTTCGGTGACGGCGTGGCAGGCGGTGGTGGGGTGGGCGCGGTAGTCGGCTCGGGCCCGGGCGTTGGCGGTGTTGAAGGCGGCGAGGTTGTCACGGTCGGCGAGGGTCATGCGTCGGCGTCCGTTCATAGCTGGGCTCATGCTGGTCGCTCCTCGTAGTGATGGACGTCGGTAAGGGCCAACCACATCGCGGCGGGCTGTCCGGTGGGTGGGTGTATCTGACAAGTGGAAGAGATGACCTCGACCCAGGAGTCGTCGCTGAGCAC
>JAJAYM010000292.1 GCA_027117675.1 Actinomycetes bacterium
CCAGGGCGCTGTAGGCCGATCCGACGTCGCTGTCGGCCAGCTTTTCGGGCGAATCAGCCTCTGCGCGAGGTTGCTGGCAAGCGGCCCTCGGTCCGCAGACTGTCCGCACCATGTCCAACGAGGACCCGAAACGACGAGGGTCAAGGGAAGCCGTCCTCGCAGGTGGGAGGGGTAGGAGGCGCCCTGACCTCGGCGCTCGACTGCGTTCCTAAACCGTGTGTCGCCAGTTCGAATCTGGCCGGGGTCACTATACGAACGCGCAGGTCAAAGGGCATTTGTCTCACCCCGCTGGACGCTCCCGCGACGAGAGCCAGGCCCCTCGTGCCAGATACGTGCCAGATGCGTGTGCACAACGGTCACGATTCCGCCGCCTCTTCGATCAGCGCCAACTCCTCCAACCGGGCCGCGATCTCGACGTCACGACCGACCACGCTGCGGGCGTAGTGCTTCGTGGTGACGGTGGCGCGCGAGTGTCCGAGCCGAGCTGCGATCTCTACCGGCGACCATCCCTGGTCGTACAACCACGTCGAATGCGTGGCCCTCAGGTCGTGAGGCGTCGCGTCGATGCCGACGACGGCGCAGGCCGGCCGCCACACCCGGGTCAGGAAGTTGCCGTTGCGCAGCGGCAGTCCTTCCGGGCTTGTGAAGACAAGCGCGTCTGTCAACGGCCCCGTCGTCAGCGCGAGGTGTGTCGTCAGCTCTGTGTGCAGGAACGCGGGAAGAGTCACGATGCGCCGCTGATGGGACTTTGGCTCTTCGATGGACAGCACGCCGGCGGCGTCGGAGAGGGACGCCGCGACGACCAACCGTTGCCGGGCCAGGTCGACTCGCCGCCGTTGGAGGCCGGCGGCCTCACCGAATCGGAGCCCGGTGTAGGCCAGGGTTCGAGTCAGGAGGCCGTAGGGGGGAACGCATCTGTTGAGCCAGAGCGCGCACCTTCGCCGGCGTGAGGATCGTCGGCTCGACGTCGGGCAACCGCGGCAGCTTCACCCCGACGCATGGGCTGGCGTGGAGCACGCCACTGATGACGGCCGCATCAGAAAGCTGGGACAGGAGCCGGTAGGACTGCCGGATGCGAGACGGCGACAGGCCACGACGGGACAACGACGCCACCCACTCACGAACCTCGAGCGACTCGATGTCGCGCACACGTCGTCTGCCGAACGTCGGGTGAATGGTGGAGCGCAGCAGGGACTCGTACCCGACGCGCGACTTGGGCTTGAGGTGCGTTGACGACTCCAGCCACCGCTCTGACCACTCCTTCAACGTCACATTGCCTGCTCGCGTGTCAACGGCCCGCACCACCCCGTAGGCGGAGCTCGTGCTCGGCGAGATATCGGTCCGCGTCGGCGCGAGTGGCGAAGGTTCGGTCTGCGGCGACCATGGAACCGTCGGGCAGGCTCCGGCGGGCCTGCCACCGCTTGGACGGCAGCTGCCGGATGGCCCCGAACCGGCGCTTCTTCACGCGACGCCGCTCGTCGCCCTGAGGCCGGCCACGTAGTCCCGCAGTGCGTCGACCGGTACCCGTCGCAGCGCGCCGATCTTGACGGAGTCGAGGGCGCGTGAGGTCAACAGCATGTACACCGTCCTGCGCGAGATCCCGAGCGCCTCGGCGGCCTCCTCCGGGGTCAGTAGAAGCTTCTCAGCCACGGCGGTGCTCCTCTCGTCGGCCGTCGAGTACTACGACGTCACACCCCACAAGGGCGACCAGACCCGCCTGGTGGTCAGTTCAGGAGCTACCAGCCTTGGAGCCAGAACCGGCGCCTGGAGGACAACCGCGCCCTGAAACGCACTGCGGCACACACTGGCGCATGTTGACTGCCCACTCCTAGAAGTACCAGTGGGGACCCCGGCGGGAGCGTTAGTCATCCATCAGCGCTGCCGCGCCCACAGGTCAACTGTCACCAAGCCATGCAGCAGACCCCACCGCGACCTGAGTGAGGCGTGGCCGCGCACGTGCGGCCGGGAGACGACAGCTCACCGACCCGTGCAATGGCGCAGCCCGTACCCGAACAAACCCGTCCACGTCCACCGCGATGACGAGCCGGTGACTCGCCAAGGGCAGAACGGATGGGTGGACAGGACGTGGCAGCCTGCTCATCATGTCACCCGACCCCGGGAGGGACGTAGGCCGCACACCGTGGGTGGCCTGCACAGCACGTGCGCTAAGCCGATGACCTGCCTAGGGGAAGCCGCCGTGCACATCAGCGGCGCTACGCCGTCGTATCGATCACATTCCCCGAGGTCACTGAGGCGGTGTCGAACCGCCCCGACATCAGGGGCCATGAACGGGCAGCCGCGGCACTTGCGGTGGCTTCGTTTGAGGCCGAGCGCCCCCGGGCCGCGACCTAGCTGGGCTGGCGCCGCCCCCGCCAGGTGAGCACGGCCAGCACGCGCCGGTGCTCCTCCCCGGTCTCGCGGAGGCCGAATTTGGCCATGATGTTGGCGATGTGGGTCTCGACGGTGCGGTCGGTCAGCCACAGCCTCCTGGCGATGCCGGTGTTGTTGCGGCCCTCCGCCATCAGCGCGAGCACGTCGCGCTCCCGCGGTGTGAGCAGCGCCAGCGGGTCGTCCTCGCGGCG
>JAJAYM010000293.1 GCA_027117675.1 Actinomycetes bacterium
GCTCAGACGGCGGGCTGTGGGTGGCTCTGATGTCACCAGCCGCCCTACAGCGCGCCAGCGAGATCAGCGACAGCGGTCGCTACATTCCGCCGTTCCTTGACCTGCAGATCGCCATCGAAAACTCGGTCAAGAACCAGACGTACAACACCCCGGCTTTGGCGACGATCGTGATGATGACCGAGCAGGTCGACTGGTTCAACGCCAATGGTGGCCTCTCCTTCGCAACCGGGCGGTCGGCGTCATCGGCCGAGGCGCTGTACGGCTGGGCCGACAAGGTCGACTATGCCTCGCCCTACGTCACCGACCCAGCCAAGCGCTCGGCCGTGGTCGGCACGATCGACTTCGCCGAGAGCGTCGATGCTCCTGAGCTCGCCAAGGTGCTGCGCGCCAACGGCATCGTCGATATCGAGCCGTACCGGAAGCTGGGACGCAACCAGTTGCGCGTCGCGATGTTCCCGGCGATCGACCCAGGTGACGTGGAGGCGTTGACCGCCTGCATCGATTACGTGATCGGCGAGCTCGGCTGACGCACACGGCCACGCTTGCGCATGACGGGCGCAACCAACGCGCTCACGAGGATGATGACGGCTAGACCGAGAGCCCAACGTATGCCGTTGGAGTCGGCGCCGTCAGACGGCGTCACAGGCGTCGATCCATCTGCTGCGAAACTCGGAAGCCCGATCTCGTAGATCGGTTGCTCCACCCCTTCGCTGCCGACCAACACTGCGGCGCCGTCGCGTTGGTAGGCCAAGGTCTCACCCTGCGGCTGCAGCGGGAGCGGATAGACGGTTCCAGCGTCCCCGTCGGTCCCTTGGCTGAGAAAAGCCTCGGCGTTGTAGAGATATAGCGAGGTGTAGCTGCGCAGCGCGACCTGGTTGCCATCAGCAGAAATGGCGCCGTCGGTGAGGAACATCGGTGCGGGTCCGACCCGCTCCATGGTGATGCTGGTTCCGGGCTCCGCCGGCTCCGGCGTCCGATAGACCGACGCGCCGATGGCCTCCTTGGTGACCACCACGATGCGTCCCTCAGCATCGACCATCATCGACTCGGCGTTGTGCGACCCATCTGGATAGTTCAACTCGACCTTGCGCCACGGGACCACCTGCTCTCCGAGCTCATCAGGCTCGGAGATCCGGAAGGCCCGCAGAACTTGCCACTTGGCGTCGTTGTCGCCGATCTCGCCGATCCAGAGGGCCGGCTCTCCGCTGTCGTCGACACCGGGGGCCATGGCCTCCCAGTCGCGGTTGTAGATGCCGCTCAACCGCAGCTCGGCGACGGTCTCACCGGCTTCGTTCACGCCGAAGACCACCTCGTCGCTCTTGCTGTCGTTGACCAGCCAGACGACGCCGGGGTGGACTTGGCTGACGACCATGCCGCTGGCCTCGTCGATGCGCAGATCTTGGACGTCGGCGAGGCGCGTCGACGTCAACTGGTCGACATCGCCAGGTATCGGTTCCGTCACCGACGGCGCCGCACCGAAGGTCGTGACAGCGAGCAGAGCACCAACGGCGGGGAGGGCGAGCCCGCGGTTCGACGCGCCGGCGGGAGCGCCCGCGGGTGTGAGCCGCCAGCCGGGCCGAACCGAGTCGAGGTCGTCCGGTTCGGCGATGTGCAGGTGTGGACGCGGACGCGCATGCGCTCTGACCTCGAGGCCGGCGCGTCGCACGTGCAAGGCGCCAACAATGAGCGCTGCGAGTGCCGACACGATTCCTCCTAGTGCAATGGACCAGCGTGGACCGAAGGTCTCGGCCACCCAACCCACTAGCGGTGATCCGAGTGGCGTTCCGCCGAGGAAGACCAGCGTATAGATGCCCATGACACGCCCGCGCAGCTCTGGCTCGGAGTTAAGCTGAAGGTACGACAGAGTGGCGTTGATGAGCGTGAGCGCTCCCGCGCCGACCAGTGGCAATGCGACCAGGAACATCAGGTACGTCGGCATGACAGCCACGAGGACGGCGGCGGCCCCAAAAGCGAGTGCTGCGAGCACGACCAGTCGGATCCGGGGGGCCCCACGTCGCGCGGCCGCCAACGATCCTGCCAGTGACCCAACAGCCAGCACCGTCGACGCGACGCCGAACGCAGCGGGCCCAAGATCAAACTCCCCGATGACCATCGCCGCGATCGTCAGTTGGAAGTTCAGTCCGAAGGTGCCAACGAAGAAGGCGATGATCAGCACAAGAACGAGATCAGACCTACCCCGTACGTATCTGATCCCCTCCCGCAGGCCGCCAGCGTCCGCGCCGGGGCGGACGGGTTCAGCTAGATCGTCCGAACGGATACGTGAGAGGGCTACCAGCACGGCCAGGTAGCCAACAGTGTTGAGGATGAAGACCCACCCAGATCCCACAGCAGCGATGAGCAGTCCAGCGGCGGCCGGACCGAACACGCGGCCGAGGTTGAACGACGCGGTGTTGAGCGCCACGGCGTTCGGCAGGTCTTCAACATCGACCATCTCGGACACAAACGCCTGACGCGCTGGTCCGTCGAAGGCAGCGATCGAACCAACCAGGAACGCCATCAGCATGACGAATGGAACGCTGGCAAGGCCGGTGATCACGAGCAGACCAAGGCTGAAGGCCGCGACGCCAAGGAGCGCGGTCGTGACAAAGAGCAGCCGGCGCCTGCGGAATCGGTCGGCGAGGCCGCCCCCCCAGAGGCTGAAGAGCAGCATGGGTAAGAACTGCAGGCCAACGGTGATACCGAGTGCGGTGGCTGAGCCGTCGGTCAGTTCAAGAACCAGCCAGTCTTGAGCGACCCGCTGCATCCAGACGCCGGTGTTCGCGAGCAACTGACCGGTCGCGTACAGCCGGTAGTTGCGGACGCGCAGGGAGCGGAAGGTAGGGCTCACTCGCTGATCAGTGACTCCAGGATCGGGATAACCTCACGCAGTGCACGGCGCTGGTCGGCATCGAGCGTCGCCAGTCGCTGCGCCAGCCACGCCTCGCGGCGTCTCCGGTCGGCGCGCAACATGGCGCGGGTGTCGGCGCTGACGTCGACGAGCACCTGGCGACCGTCGGTCGGATGCGCCTCACGCACGATCAGGCCCAGATCGGTAAGGCCGGCAAGGATCCGGGTCATCGACGGCGGACGTACCCGTTCAACGGCAGCGAGCTGGCCAGGGGTGGTCGGGCCGCACCGTTCGAGCGCGGCGAGGGCCGACAGCTGGGTCAGAGTGAGATCCTGCTCGGCACGCTCAAGACGTAGCCGACGAGCCAGACGCATCACCGAGATCCGCAGGTCGCCGGCCAGCGGGAGGGCAGCCGGCCGCGCTGACTTGGTGGCTGGTGCGGTGGTGGCTGGCGGGGTGGTGGCTGGCGCAATCGTCATTTCGTTAGCCTAACTCATTACCTCGGCTAACGATAATCGGCCAGCAAGGTACCCAGTCGGGGACGGAGGTTCCACTCGCCGACCAGGCGTTGGTACTCAGCCTCCTGCTCAGCCGATGCCACCGCGCCCGTTCGATGGGCCCGAAGGAGCAAGTTTCGGGGAGTGTGTTGGCTGTCGACGAACTCGACGAGGTCGGTGCGGTAGCCCGCGCGCCGCAACAGGTGCGCGCGCAGGGCGTCGGTGACCACGTCGCCCCAGCGCTCGCGCAAGAGACCATGGCGCGTCACGAGACCATACGGTTCTGGCGCTGCCGCGCCCCGCAACTGCCGCTGGATGTCGTGGTGGCAGCAAGGGGCAGCCAAGATCAGTTCGCTCGTCCAGCCCACACCCCTGGCGAGGGCATCGTCTGTGGCGGTGTCGCACGCGTGCAGCGCCAAAGTGATGTCGACCGGGCCTGCGACGTCGGCAGCTGTGATGGTCCCCTCCACAAACTGGACGTCTGGCGACCACCCGAGGCGCTCGGCGGCTGCGGTGTTGTGTCGACGTGCCTGGTCCTTGACATCCACACCAATGATCTCGGTCACCAGACCTAGGCCATGAGTGAGGTGCTGGTATGACGCGAAGGTCAGGTAGGCGTTGCCACATCCGAGGTCGACGACGCGGAGGCGTTCACCGCTGAGTCGTCCGGCCGACCGCGCGTCCCGCACCGCGGCATCGAGCAGTCGAACGAACTCTTCAACTTGGTGGTACTTGTCAGTGCGGGACTTCTTCACAATCCCCTCGCCATCGGTGACGCCGAGTTCACGCAAGAACGGCGCGGCCGGGTCGACGAGCCGGTTCTTGACGCGGTCGTGGGCAAGACTGCGAACCTCACCTGTCGACGAGCGTGTGACCAGAACGCGCCCACCCTTCCCGACCCGGAATCCCAGCTCACCGTCGGTGCCCCAGACGTGCCAGTGCCCAAACGGTTCGCTGAGCACCTCTTCGACAGCACGTTCGGCGTCAACACCGAAGGCGTAGTTGTTGGTGAACGCCTGCCGCTCGTCGTAGACAACCACCTGCAGGTGTGGGCCGGCCTTCAATTCGACTGGACGGATCTCCACCCGGCGCCATTTCGGGCGTTCTCCACGCAGCGCCCCGCCGGCAGTGGCCCGCGCAAAGCGCGCCATGTCCAGCACTCGTTGCAGGACGTCATGGCGCGCGGTGGCGAGTTCGGTGGGCACACACTTAC
>JAJAYM010000294.1 GCA_027117675.1 Actinomycetes bacterium
CATTGTTGAGGTTGTTCACCCGCGCACGATCAAGGCGTTTGAGGTCGGGGCTGTCGGCACCATGGGGTCCCGCCGCCGGAACGACCTTCTTGGCCTTTGTCAAAACTCACTCCTTTGCGTTCACCTGCGCGATCGTGCCACGTCGCACCGGAGCTGCCTATCGCACCTGCCCGCCACGATCGAGGATGCCCGATGAACGGCTGGAGCGAGGACGCAGATCAACCGAGACTCTCCAGGAAGTTGCGAATGACAGCGGTGAGCCGATCGGGCGCTTCAAGCTGTGGCAGATGTGCGACGCCTTCGATGGTGATGAACTCGGCGTCTGGCAACCGCGAGGCCATCTGACGTCCGATCGCGCGCAGATCGGAGACGTCCAGATCCCCGGCGAGCACGAGTACCGGGACTGCGATCTCTCCGAGTCGTGGCCAGGCGTCGTCGACGACAGCCATCGGACCTGGGTCAGGTGAGCGCAAAGCGCGAGCGTTCATGTCCAGGAACAGCTCTCGTGGTGCCCCGACAACCCTTCCGGGCCTCGAGGCTGGACCATCCAGCCAGAGCTGCGCTTCCAGCGCATTCGCATCGTCGATTCGGCCCTCCTCCTGGGCGCGCTCAGCTTCCGCGTCGAGCGTGGCTTCGCGTTCAGTGGGCTCCGGGTAGGGCGCCCCTCGTACGGCCGGCGCTATCAGTACGAGTGCCTTGACCCGATCCGGGTGAGACAACGCCAGGTCGACTGCGGTGCGACCGCCCAGCGACGAAGCAACGACCACCGACCGTTGCGAACCGACCGCATCAAGCACGCACAGCACGTCCCCGACCGGAGACCAGCCCACCTCGGAGCCATAGGTCGTCGCGCCAAAGCCCCTGGCGTCGAAGCTGATACAGCGATGGGTGGCTGACAGGGACTTGACGATTGGCGTCCAGCTGCGGCGGTCAGTGACTCCGGCATGGAGGAAGAGGATGTCCTTGTGGCCCTCGCCGGTGCACTGACCGACCAACTCCGCCGCGAGGGTTGCTTGCCCAGAAGTGATCTGCATCAGCAGAGTCAACCGTCAGGCAATCCGAAAAGCGAACGATTTCGGGCAGACCGAGGGTGCTGCGTGGTCGACCTCCAGAATCGGCGTTCCGCATTACGGAACATTGGGACCACCGGGCGTAATGGCCTGGATTGCCAGGCATCTCTACGTCAAGGTATCGGCGTGAGCATCCCCAGTGACCTTGACATCGCCCGCGCCTCCACGGTTCGCCCAATTGGCGAGATCACCAGCTCGATGGGGCTTCCGGAGCACCTCTGGGAGCCCTACGGCCGCGAGATCGGAAAGGTCAGCCTCGATGCGATCGAAGAGCTGGCCGACCGTCCACCGGCGAAGTACATCCTCGTCACCGCCATCACCCCGACCCCGCTCGGTGAGGGCAAGACAACGACATCGATCGGGTTGGCACAGGGTTTCGGTCACATCGGCAAGCGCGCCACCCTGGCCCTACGTCAGCCCTCCATGGGGCCGACGTTCGGCATCAAGGGCGGTGCCGCTGGTGGTGGCTACAGCCAGGTCATTCCGATGGAAAAGCTCAACCTGCACCTCACCGGCGACTTCCACGCCATCACTGCGGCGCACAACCTTTTGGCAGCGATCGTCGACAACCACCTCTACCAGGGGAACGAGCTCGGCATCGACCCGCACGCGATCGAGTGGCGTCGGGTGATGGACGTCAACGATCGAGCGTTGCGCAATGTCGTCGTTGGCCTGGGCACGCGTCTGGATGGGGTCCCCCGCCAGACCGGGTTCGACATCACCGCGGCGAGCGAACTGATGGTGCTGCTGGCCCTCGCGACGTCCGAGAAGGACCTGCGTGAGCGCGTCGGGATGATCGTGGTGGGTTACACCAAGTCTGGTGAGCCGGTGACCGCAGAAGACCTCAAAGTCGCTGGCTCGATGGCCGTCATCCTGCGCGACGCTCTCAAGCCGAACGTGCTGCAGACGATCGAAGGCCAGCCAGCACTGGTCCACACCGGACCCTTCGGCAACATCGCCACCGGACAGTCGTCGATCGTCGCCGACATGATCGGCATCCGCACCGGCGACTACCTCATCACCGAGGCTGGCTTCGGCGCCGACATCGGTGCCGAGAAGTTTTTCGACATGAAGTGCCGAATGTCGGGCCTGACGCCGTCCGCGGCTGTTGTCGTGGCTACGGTCCGGGCGCTCAAAGCGCACTCTGGACGCCACTCGATCAAGCCAGGAAAGCCACTGCCACCTGAACTGTTGGTCGAGAATCCAGACGAGGTGGCCACCGGTGGTGCCAATCTCCGCAAACATCTGGAGAACCTCAAAAAGTTCGGCATCACACCGGTCGTTGCCATCAACGCCTTTCCCACCGACCACCCCAGCGAGCACGCGGTCATCGCGGAGATTGCAGCCGAGGCTGGTGCGCGTTCGGCGGTTGCCACACATGTCGTTGACGGCGGTGCCGGCGCGGTAGACCTGGCCCGGGTCGTCGAAGAGGTCGCGAACGAGCCGAACGACTTTCGATTCTTGTATCCGCTCGAAGACAGCATCGAGAAGAAGATCGAGACGATCGCCACTGAGCTCTACGGTGCGACCGGTGTCGACTTCTCCCCAGTCGCGGCCGCTCAGGCGAAGAAGTACGCGGCGCTGGGCTACGGACACCTGCCCATCGTGATCGCCAAGACGCATCTGTCGATCACCAGCGACGCAAGCCTTCTGGGGGCACCGGAGAACTGGGGGCCACTGCCCGTCCGCGAGCTGCGGCTCGCCGCAGGGGCTGGGTACGTTTACGCGGTCTGCGGTGAGATCCGCACCATGCCGGGTCTGTCCAGTCACCCGGCAGCTGAGCGGATCGACATCGACGCGGACGGCAACATCGTCGGGCTCTCCTAAGCCAGACGCCCGCCCGCCTGGCGACAAATCTGTGAGGATGCTGCCGTGACGACAGCAGAGCAGGCTCCGGGATCCCCCGACGATCTCCGAGAGCGGATCAGCGCGGTGATGCCCGGCATCATCGACGACCTCACCCGTCTCGTCGCCATTCCCTCGTGCGCCTTTCCCGGGTTTCCCCCCGAACCGGTACTGAAGATGGCCGCCGAAACTGTGGCCTGGCTGCACCGCAGCGGGATGCCGAACGCTCGGCTGCTGGAAGTCCCTGACGGCTACCCCGTCGTCTACGGAGATCGCCCCGCTCCCCCGGGCGCCCCGACGGTACTTCTCTACGCCCACTACGACGTGCAGCCAGCTCCGCCGGAGCAAGGCTGGACGATCGACCCCTGGAGCCCGACAGTGCGCGACGGCCGCCTCTACGGACGTGGAGCCGCCGACGACAAGTCAGGCATCGCGATGCATGCCGCGACCCTGCAGGCTTTCGGTGATGGCCTTGCGGTGGGCATCAAGGTGGTCATCGAGGGCGAAGAGGAGACCGACTCACACCTGGAAGCGTTCGCACTGGCCAACCCCGACCTGTTCACCGCCGATGTGTATGTCATCGCAGACGGTGGAAACGAACAGGTTGGCGAACCGGTGATCGGTGTGTCGACCCGTGGAGGAGTCGTCCTCGAGGTGGCGGTGAACACCCTGGAACAACCGGTTCACTCCGGCCTCTTCGGCGGCGCCGCACCTGATGCGCTCCTCGCACTCATGCGGATGCTGGCCACGCTTCACGACGACACTGGTGACGTGGCCGTGACCGGGCTTGCCCACTCAGACTGGGACGGTGATGACACAGACGAGCAACTCTTTAGGCGAGCGTCTGGAACGCTTCCTGGGCAGCCTCTGGTCGGGACTGGACGCCTTTCTAGTCGGCTCTGGACCCGTCCCGCAATCTCGGTGATCGGCCTCGACGCGCCCCCGACGCATGGCGCGGTGAATGCTCTCGCGCCGCGCGCAAAGGCAGTCGTCGCGATGCGCATTCCACCCGGCGCCGACGCTGACCATGAGTGTCAGCGGCTGACCGAGCACCTAGTGGCAGCGGCCCCTTGGGGCGTCAGCGTCGAAGTCAATCCCACGGTCTTGTGGCCCGGGTGGAGCACCTCTCCGAACGGTCCATTCGTCACGTTGGCCCGCGAAGCGATGACTGAGGTCTTCGGGAAACCAACCGGTGTGATCGGGAGCGGTGGCTCTATCCCGCTGCTGACCACACTCGCCGAGATCAACCCGGCGGCGGAGTTCGTCCTATGGGGCGCCGAGGACGGGGCGCAGGCCAACATTCACTCGGCCGACGAGAGCGTCGACCTCGCTGAGTTGGAGCGAGCCGCGTTGGCGCAGACGATCTTTGTGGCTCGGCTCAGCAGCGACGCTCGGATGGACCAGGGCAAGCAGAGTTGAGTCCAGGAAGGGTCGACGGCGTCATGAGCGACGACACGGACGGGCGAGAACGCCAGCAACGTGCTTGGTACTTCTACGACTGGGCGAACTCGGCCTTCTCTACGACGGTGGTCACAGTTTTTCTCGGGCCCTACCTGACGACGCTCGCCGAGGACGCAGCCGGTGCCGACGACCGCGTTGGATTCCTGCTCTGGGATGTGCGTCCAGGCACATACTTCTCCCTGCTGGTTTCACTCTCAGTGGTGCTGCAGGTGCTGGTCTTGCCGGTCACCGGAGCGATTGCCGACCGTTCAGGACACCAAAGACAGCTGCTGGCGTCCTTTGCGGCGATTGGCTCGGTCGCGACCATGACCATGGTGGTCCTCACCGACGGGCGTTTCGTGTTGGGCGGGATCTTGCTCGTAGTCGCCAATCTTGCGTTCGGTATGAGCGTCGTTGTGTACAACGCGTTCCTCCCCCAGATCTCCACTCCAGACGAACGCGACCGGGTCTCCTCGCGCGGCTGGGCGCTGGGGTACCTCGGTGGCGCCGTTCTCTTGGTTGTCAATCTCGGGCTCTACCTGGGACATGAAGGTATCGGTCTCACCGAACGTGAAGCAGTGCGGATCAGTCTGCTCTCGGCCGGAATCTGGTGGGCAGTCTTCACGATCATTCCCGTGATGGGGCTTCGCGGCGTCCAGCGAACGGCTAGTGACTCAGCAAATGATGTGCGTGCCCCGGGTGGCGTCATCACCAGCGGATTCCGGCAGTTAGCTGGAACGCTGCGCGATATCCGCCAATACCCGCAAACGCTGCTCTTCCTGCTCGCGTACCTGCTCTACAACGACGGAATTCAAACTGTCATCGTCCTTGCTGCGGTCTACATCGAGAAGGAGCTGCTCCTCGACACGTCCGTGTCGATCTCGGTCATCCTGCTTGTCCAGATCGTCGCCTTCGCTGGGGCACTCGCACTCGGCCGCCTCGCTGCTCGTTGGGGCGCCAAGCGGGTGATCCTGCGCACCCTCGTGGTGTGGGGCGGCATCTTGGTGGTCGCCTTTTTCCTTCCTCAGAACGAGCCACTTGGCGTCTACGCGATTGCTGCAGTCATCGGGTTCGTACTGGGCGGGTCTCAGGCACTCTCCCGATCGCTTTATTCGCAGCTGATTCCGAAGGGTCGCGAGGCGGAGTACTTCGCCTTCTACGAGATCTCTGAACGGGGCACCAGCTGGCTGGGCACCTTGACGTTCGCGTTGACCTACGAGATCTCCGGTTCCTACCGGGTGGCGATCGTCGTACTGGTGGTGTTCTTTGTCGTCGGTGGTCTCCTCCTGCACCGGGTGCGCGTTGGCGACGCCATCGACGCCGTTGGCAACCCTCGTCCTGCCGTGCTGTAACAGCTCCAGAAGGGTCGGACCGGAGGCGTCAGTCCCCCAGCCGGCGGCTTGTGCGTCGGGACGCCCGGCCGCACTATGAATGACAAGAAAAGCGTACAAATCGGACAGAAAGTTTGGGAACCAACGGCTTGGGGAATCCGTCGGAGGGAAAAGACGTTGCCGTAGGCATCGACATTGGAGGTTGACCATGGCTGAGCGTTCGCTTCGGGGGACCCGTCTGGGTGCGACGAGCTACGAGAACGACGAGGGTGTTGAGCCGGCGGCTCGCCTCGACGTCACCTACGACTGCCCCCAGGGGCATTCCTTCACGATGCCGTTCTCGGTTGAAGCCGACGTTCCGGCCCGTTGGGAGTGCCGCGCCTGTGGGGCCGCCGGCATCGGCCGTGACGTGCCACTGCCTGAAGAGAAGGCGATCAAGCCCTCTCGCACCCACTGGGACATGCTGCTCGAACGCCGATCGATCCCTGAGCTCGAAGAGTTGCTCGAGGAGCGTCTGGAACTCCTGCGCGCCTCCGGCGCCGCCGCCCGTCGTTCCGCCTAACCACCACGTTCAGGGTCGTCCTCCGGATTTAGCCGCACTTCATTCGACCGCAGTTCGCCGCGCACCACGCGTCCGTCGGACTGCCCTTCATCGACCACTTCTCCCGGAACGACATTTGCGCGGGTGATCCGCCCATTGTCGTCGTCCCACCGCAGAATGGTGAGATTCCACGTCGCTAGGCGGCGGGAGACCCGCTGCCCGACCCATACCCGAATGATGGCGCGAACTGGCGGAATCACCAGCAGGAGCCCGAGGAGATCGGAGATGTAGCCGGGTAGCAGCAGCAGCAGCCCGGCCACCATCAAGATCGCGCTGTCGGTGTTGCGAGGGCGCCGCCGCCAGGCAGTACGCATGACGAGCACGCCGACAACAACTGCAGCCAACAACAGCAGTGTCGCCGGTCCGGACCCGACCGCCTCGACCACGAGCGCGCCGACATAGAGCTCGAGGATCGGAATGATGACGAAGAGGAGCAGTAGTACGCCAAACATCAGCGACCACCTGAGAATCTGATGTTTCCAGCGCGGCTGGAAACGCCCCACTGGGTGACCCGCCATAAGGCCTCGGCCACGATCATGCCACTCATCTTGCTGTCTCCTTGCTCGCGTTCGACAAAGGTAATCGGTACCTCGACGATGCGAAGACCGGCAGCAGCCGCGCGCCGGGTGAGGTCGATCTGAAAGCAGTAGCCCTGCGAGGCGACCGTCGACAGATCCATCTTCTCCAGGGCGCCCCGGCGGTAGGCGCGGTACCCGGCGGTCGCATCGTTAACGTCGAGCCCCAACATCGCCTGTATGTAGCGGTTTCCGCCCTGTGAGAGCCATCGTCGGTGGCGCGGCCAGTTCACCACACCACCACCGGGAACCCAGCGCGACCCGATGACGGCGTCGGCGTCCTGCAGGGCGTCGAGCATCGCCGGCAGGTGCTCGGGGCGGTGCGATCCGTCAGCGTCCATCTCCACCAGGACGCCGAACCCGCGGGCCATCCCCCAACGAAAACCTGCCAGATAGGCGGCGCCAAGCCCGTTCTTTGCGGTGCGGTGCAGCACCTGCACGTGGTCGTCACTTTCAGCCACCGAGTCAGCGAGCTCGCCGGTGCCGTCGGGACTGTTGTCGTCGACGACCAAGATGTAAACGTCGGGCGTAGCGGCACCAACTCGTTGCACGATGGGGGGCAGCGATTCCCGCTCGTTGTAGGTCGGGATGATCACCAGGACGTCGTTGACGCTCATTCTGCGATTCCGTTCCGTCGTCTCGCCGTGGCCAGCACGACCGCGCCGATGCCGAGCAGGGCCAGGAGCACCTC
>JAJAYM010000295.1 GCA_027117675.1 Actinomycetes bacterium
ACCCCTGACGACGGAGGAGATCCTCGCTTTTCGGGGGGCAAATCTGATCGAGGTCGATGTTCGGGCGCTGTCCCGCGGCGACCGGTGATTCTTGCCGACTCCTCGGCCTGGATCGATCTGGATCGGGCTGCCGGGTCTGTTGCCGACCGCGAGTTGACGCGCGCCATCTCCAAGGATCCCGGAGCTGTGGCGGTCACCGAGCCGATCCTGATGGACATTCTTGCGGGTGCGCGATCGGAAACAGACGCCCAGCGGCTGCGCAACATGCTGACATCGTTGGCCTGGATCCCGTGCGACCCAGTGGCCGATTTCGAGGGCGCCGCCACCATCTACCGGCTGTGCCGGGCCGGTGGAGTGACGCCCCGCAGCCTCGACGACTGCCTCATTGCCTCGATCGCCCTTCGGACGGACGCCGAGCTGCTGACGTCCGACCGCGGCTTCGAGCAGATTGCGCTGGTCGTCCCGCTGAGGCTGTATGCCGCCTGAGCCTGACCCTGACCCGGGCCCTGGCACGGACCCTGACCCTGGCGCGGCCGGGAATGCCCCGAGTGGCAAGATAGTTGAGCGTTCATACACTAGAGCCAGCACGCCGGACGCCGTCAGCCCTCCCCAAGGAGCACCGTGAGCACTCGCACCTCCCGCATCCAGGTCATCCTCGGCTCGACGCGGCAAAACCGGGCCGGCGAGCAGGTCGCGCGCTGGATCACTGATCTTGCCGACGCCCGCCCCGACATCGACGCCGAGCTCGTCGACCTGCGCGACTTCCCGCTGCCGTTCTTCGACTCCCCGTTTCCCCCGAAGCGCGCGCTGCCCGACGACCCCCAGGTTCAGACGTGGGCGGCGAAGGTGGCTGACGCGGACGGCTTCATCCTGGTGACACCTGAGTACAACTACGGCTACTCGGCCGTCTTGAAGAACGCACTCGACACCCTCTACTACGAGTGGAATGACAAGCCGGTCGGCATCGTCGGTTACGGCGCCATCGGCGGGGGTCTGCGCGCGGTGATGCAGTTGCGCCAGGTCGTCGTCGAGCTCGGCCTGGTGCAGGCCAACGCCGGCGTGATCGTGCCCTTCGCCGGGCGCGCGTTCGGCGAGGACGGCACACCGAGCGACGAGGTAACCCTGCGCACAGCCAACGCGATGCTGAACGAGGTGGCCGACTGGTTGCCGCTGCTGCAGGCCAAGCGCGACGCGCAGGCCGAAGCCAAGTTGGCCTCGGACGCGAAGGCGGAGGCCAAGCGGGCGGCGGATGCGCAGGCCGAAGACAAGCGCGCAGCCGAGGAGCCGGAGACCAAGAAGCTGGCCGCCACCGCCTAGAGCGGCGGGCCGCCCCAAGCCGCTCAACCCGAAGCACCCGCCTGACGTTCCATGGGTGCGGTTGAAGGTGAAGCCGACTCCCTTCACCCTGAGCAGCTCTCTCACACTGCAACATGAGACGACAGCCGGCTGGAAGAGGCTCCGACATAGCGACTGCCTCTACCTGTTTAACGAAGGCCCCACGACGCCCCTCACCCGCGACCACGTGGCGGGCGATCGCTGGCGCGTCCGTCTGGCGGTGGGTGAGTATCCGACACATGCGGCCGGAGCCAGCCCCTGGGTCTACATCACGTTCCGCAGACCGGCGTGGTAGCTGGCGGGCGTCCCACTGATCTGCTGGAAGTCAATCGTTTTCGCGCCCACTATTGAGCGATCGCTCAAACGAACGCTAAGGGTCAACGCATGGGAGTGATCCCTCGACAACCAAGGGGAACCCTGCAGGCAGAGACGAAGTCGACCGATACCAAGGACCGCATCGTCGACGCGGCGCTGCAGGCGTTGCGCGAGAGGGGTTCGCCGGCACCAGCGCTCGGGCAATCGCCGACAACGGAGGCTTCAACCAGGCGCTGACCTTCTACCACCCTGGGTCGCTGAACGACCTGCTGATCGACGCCCCCGACAAGACCAGCAACTCGCGCATGGCTGCTTATCGCGGGGCGCTGGCCGGCGTCCGCGGATTGCCAGCAACACTGCGGATTGCCAGCAACACTGCGCGTTGCCGGCGACGTCTACGCCGAAGACCAGTCGGCCGGTCACATCACTATCCTTCGCGGGCTTGTCGCCGGGAGTGCGACCGACAAGGGCCTCGGCCCGCAGATCGTCCGCGTACCCGATCGTGGCCACCTACCTTGGGATGGAAATGCTCGCGCACCTCGACGGCGACCATGCCAAGGCTGATAATGCCTTCGCCACAGCAACAAAGATCATCAACAGGCTGGGGCGGCTGCTCGGCGGACGCGACAAGGCTGCCGGCTAGCTCGGGCAGCCGATCTGGCGCCAGGTCCCGTTGCACCCGCGCGCAACCGCGGCGTCCGATACATATGTGAGCCGGCGGTACATTTCCATCCCTGATTTAGGGGTGAATGTGTACCGCCGGCTCACACAGATGCTGGACGCGTCACGTGTGAGGCGACGCGAACGTCGCTAGACGGCGTTCACCAGGTGCCACATACCCATGAAGGCGTGCGGAACACCGTCCTGCTCCTCGCTGGGCATGAAGCAGATCAGCAAGTACCGGCCGGACGAGACCTCCTGGTAGTGCACCGTCCTGATTCCGGTCGACTGCACGTCGAAGAAGAACCCACCAGGACGAATCCACTCTGGTTCCTTCGGTGACTTCAACCCCTGACGCACGTCCCTGGCGGTGGTCGAATTGGCGACGCGGGCCGCTTCGAGGAAGTGGATCTCGCGTGACTTGTTCTCGAAGCTGATCCAGTTTCCCTCGAGCGCGCCGTCCGTCTTGAACTGGTTGTCCTTGGTCGCCCAGACCGAGCTGTCGGCATGCTGCATCTTCCGCCCGCGGCGCTCACCTTTGACCCTGAAGGTGGTGGACTTGTTGGTCTTGGTGTCGAGCATGTAGTACGAACCGCGGCTCAGCTTGACCTGCCATCTGGCTCCTTCGTTGCCGCCTCCGTAGGTGGTGACGAGCCGGTCGAATGCCTTCATGGCGTCGGCGCTTCCGTCCCCTCCGATGAACGCCTTCTGCAACTTCCTGAAGGCACGGTCGATGTCGTCGGTCTCCAAGATGATCAGAGACGAGCCCCGATGCGCGGTCTTGGTAACGCGAAACTCGGTGACCCCTGGCCGGAACCGCGCGTCGTTGACGGTGACCTTCGTGTCGTTGCTCTGGATGCGCACCACCTTGGGCTTTGCGGGCGCGTTGGGGCGGGCGCTGGTTCCTGGTGTCGTGGCTGCTGCTGCGCCCGGTAAGAACACAAGGCCGCTGGCCGTGAGCGCAAGCGCGACCACGAGAGCGGATGTCTTCGTCTGAAGCTTCAAGGTCGGTCCTTTCGTCAGATCGGTGAATGGTGCCGAAGAGCGTCGATCGACTTGCGTCGAAGCGTCGCCTTCGCTGACCCATCCTTAGGAAGGGACCGTTCCGGAACCGTTACGAAACCCGCCCCGGCTCCACGTGCCGCACCGGTGTGCGACAGTGACGCCATGCCGCTACTCGATCGGGACGACTCAGTGCTCGTGGTCATCGACGCCCAGGCTGGGTTCCTCAAGAAGGTGGACGCGGAGGTCGCCGCCGACGTGGTCGACCGCATCCGCTGGCTGGTGACGCTCGCCGGTGTGCTCGAGGTGCCGGTGACGGCCACCGAGGAGGAGCCGGAGCGCAACGACCCCACGGCTCAGCCGGTCCGCGTGGCACTGCCGCCGAACTCCAAGCGTCACGTCAAGCCAACGTTCGACCTCACTGGCACTCCCGAGATCGTGGCCGACCTCGAGAAGTCCGGACGCCGTACCGCCGTCCTCGCCGGGCTCGAGACCGACGTCTGCGTTGCGCAGTCCGCTATCGGGCTGCAAAAGGCTGGCTGGCGGGTGGTCGTCGTCTTCGACGCGGTGGCCTCTCCGGGCATCAGCCACGAGCAGGGGCTCACCCGGCTGCGGGACGCCGGCATCGAGCTGCTCGGCACCAAGGCTGTGGCCTACGACTGGCTGCGCACGGTGGCCAAAGCCGGCGAGGTGCTCAGGCTCGGCGAACTGGCGGCTCCGCGCGGGATCGTCCTCTAGCTCGATTGCCCTCTAGGCGGCAACACGTTGGTGCTGTGAGCGCGGTTCGTCCGCAGGTCACGGGAAGAGCGTCTGTGCCCCGACCGGTGAGGTGAACATGTCGTGGGCCGAGTGCCCTACGGCGGCAACCACAGCCAGACGCTGGCGCTCGTACACGGAGTCGCCGAGCGCAGTTCCGAGGCACCGGAAGGACGCCTGTCCACGGTCGCACCAATTCACGCACTGCCAGTTGGCGGCACACGAGGCGTCCAGAGAGCTGTCGTTCGCGTCGGCGTCGAGGTCACCGAGCAGGTAGTCGACGCGCATTGCGGCGTACTTCTGCGGCAGCGGCACGATGCTCGCTCAGGCATAGCTGTTGAGCTTCGTCAGGCCGTACTTGTACGTGTTGAAGGACCAGCACGCGCTGACTTCAGCTGCCGTGACAACGCGGAAACCACCACGGTCCGGACGCCGGGTGTCGAAGTACAGGACTGATCAACATGCCGAGAACCGGTCTTGGCGGATTCCCGAACGGTTTCAGCTGTTCGCGCTGCCCGATGCAGCAGCGCTACGAGAGTTAGCCCCGGAAATCTGCCTTGGATGGCGCGATATCCGGGGCTATCTCTCGTAGCGAGCGAACGAGCGAGCGAGCGGGTCGACCTACGCGACTGGCCGCGGACGAATGCATGAGCAGCGAAGGTGGCAGAGGCAGCAACTGTTGACGGCACCGTTCCGTCGCTAGTGGCACGATGCGGCCATGACGAG
>JAJAYM010000296.1 GCA_027117675.1 Actinomycetes bacterium
AATCAGCCCGCCCATTTTGTCGGCCCCCCCGCCCCCCGGGCCAGGCGGTGGTGGGGTGGCCGCCTTTGCCGGGGCGACTCCCCCCACCTGTTGTGCTAGTTGGCCCACTTCTTGCCGGCCCCGACCACTGATGCAAGGGTGATCACCGTTGCGGCGCTCCCGAGCACGGAGACGATCACGCGAGCTTTGATCTCATTCATGATGGTCGCCTCCTAGTTCATCCACTTGGTACCGGCACCAACCACTGAAACCAGGACCATGAGTCCGGCTGCAGCAGCGCTACCGCGCACCAGCAGATCTTTGGATACCTTGTTCATCGCTCCCCTTCCCACATCAGTCGCGACGGGGGGGAGTCGAATGGCCAACCCCCCTGCGTAATGATGTCGTTCCGCAGGGTGACTTCGTTAGACGGCCAAATGGGTGAACACAAAGTGTCACCATGACTACTCTGAGCGATACCTGCAGGTCAGGGCCTCGCTGAGAAGTGCGGAGCTTCAGCCGCCTGCGGAGCCGCGCCCCTCGAGAAGCGGGGTCGCTCGGTCCCAGAGCACCTGGCCGCCATCCTTGCGGCGACGGGCGATGCCGGAGAGGGCTTCGAGGACGACGCGGTTACCGAGGAAAGCGGTGATCTCGGCGTGGTCGTAGGGAGGGGAAACCTCGACAACATCGATCCCAACGACGGGCACTTCGTAACAGATCCGCGAAACAGCGTCGAGCAGTTGCCGCGCCGACAGCCCGCCCGGCTCCGGCGTTCCCGTGCCTGGGGCATAGCCGGGGTCGCACACATCGATATCGACCGAGAGAAAGATCCCGTCGCAGTCGTCGGTCGCGATCACGAACGCCTCATCGAGCACCTGGTCCAGACCCTTAGAGACGATCTCGCTCATGTGGAATGAACGCATCTTTTGGTCGGCCATCCAGTCCAGAGTCTCCGGGCCTGGCCAATAGCCGCGGAGCCCGAGCTGCAGGAACCGGTCGCCGCGAGCAGCTCCCGACTCGATCAGCCGACGCATCGGCTGGCCGTGGCCGTAGAGAGAGCCGAACTCGATGTCACCGGTGTCGGCGTGAGCGTCAAAGTGAATGATTGACACGCGACCGAACCCGGCCGCCCGTGCCACCCCAGTGACATCGGGCCAGGTGACGGTGTGGTCGCCACCGAGCACCAGAGGAATTTTGCCAGCTTCGGCGATCTGCGCGACGACGTCCTCAATGATCTGGCAACTGCGCATGACATCGCCGGAGTAGACCTCAAGATCGCCGGCGTCCACCACGCGCAGATCCTCGGTGAGGGCCTCGACCCGCATCGCCATATGGGGTCGTAACCCGTCATGGGGCAGGTAGTCGGTTGAACGCATCGCCATGGGCCCGAATCGAGTGCCGGGTCGATGGCTGGTCCCACCGTCGAACGGGGCACCGACGATGACGACGTCGGCATCGGCGTACGACGCGGGGTCGTCGAGATCACAGGCGGGTACGCCGAGAAAAGTGATGTCAGGACCGAACATAGGGCCGTAGCGCGTCATGGCGGCACCCTACCGGCAGCCGCGTCAGCACTCAGCCGGCAGCGGCCCAACTGGGCCGGAAGAATCGAGCGAGCGTTGCTCCGCGGGCCGCGGCCAGATCCTCGTCTGCCTCACTCCGCTGACGGCCACTATCCCTGGCAATCCAGAACTCCCCCAGCGGGCAGCCAGCCAGCCGGATCGGCGCACCGTGACAGTCCCTACGCCGATGCGCGGTGAGCAGTTCGCGGTACTCCGTCGGGCAATCGGGTCCGTCGAGTGCCGACCGGTAGGACCGCCGCGGGTGAGGTGTTGGGGGGTGAAGGGGTAATCAGCAAAGGAGTAGAACTCCGCCCCAGGCGGTCTTGGTCTCGCCGGGTGCCAACCGGCCGACGTTGGTCACCGTCTGGTGGCAGGAGTGGCCATAGCCCATCAGGTTCTCCGCAGCGATCTCGGGGTGCTCGTGGGAAGGCGTGCCGGAAGTCGACGATGACGTTGATGACGTCACGGCTGACGCCGGATCCTCGACCATCACTCAATAACTAGCGATGATCGGCCCTTCGCTCCCCTGCACCTACCGCCATCTGGGGGAGGACCCAGGCACCGATGTCAGGCGTTCTGCGGGAACCCCAGGTTAATGCCGCCGTGGCTCGGGTCGAGCCACCGACTGGTGACAACCTTGCCGCGGGTGTAGAAGTGGACGCCCTCCATGCCATGGGCGTGGGTGTCGCCGAAGAGGGAGTTCTTCCAGCCGCCAAACGAGTAGTAAGCCATGGGTACCGGGATCGGCACATTGATGCCGACCATGCCGACCTCGACCTCGTTCTGGAACCGGCGCGCGGCGCCTCCGTCATTGGTGAAGATCACGGTGCCATTGCCGTACGGGTGGTCGTTGATCAGCTTGAGGCCCTCGTCGTAAGACTGCACGCGCAGCACCGACAGCACCGGGCCGAAGATCTCGTCGGTGTAGATGCTCATGTCCGGTGTGACGTTGTCGAAGAGCGTCGGACCGAGCCAGAATCCGTTCGGGTCACCATCTGGCTCAACGTCGCGCCCGTCCACGACGAGGGTCGCCCCTTCGTCGACCCCGGCAGATACATAGCCGGTCACCTTGTCGCGGTGCTGGCCGGTGACCAGTGGGCCCATGTCGCTGCCACGACGGCCGTCGCCGGTTCGCAGGGTCGCCATCCGGTCCTTGATCTTGGCAACGAGCTCGTCAGCGACGCTCTCGACGGCGATGAGTGCCGAGATCGCCATGCAACGCTCGCCTGCCGAACCGAACCCGGCGTTGATCGCCTGGTCGGCGGCGAGGTCGAGGTCGGCGTCGGGCAGCACCAGCATGTGGTTCTTGGCGCCACCGAGCGCCTGCACCCGCTTGCCGTTCTTGGTCCCCGTCTCGTACACGTAGCGAGCGATCGGCGTGGACCCGACGAACGAGACCGCCTTGACCTCGGGGTGGTCGAGCAACCGGTCGACAGCGACCTTGTCGCCGTGCACCACGTTGAAGACGCCGGCTGGCAGACCAGCCTCGGCCCAGAGTTCGGCGATGAAGTTGGCGGCCGACGGGTCCTTCTCGCTGGGCTTGATGATGACGGCGTTGCCGGCGGCGATGGCGATGGGGAAGAACCACATCGGGACCATGGCTGGGAAGTTGAACGGCGAGATGATGCCGACGACGCCAAGGGGCTGACGGATCGAGTAGACATCGACGCGGGTGGAGACACTTTCGGAGAATCCACCCTTGAGCAGATGCGGGATACCGCAGGCGAACTCGACGACCTCTTGGCCTCTGGTCACCTCACCGAGAGCATCCGAGAGCACCTTGCCGTGCTCAGCGGTGATCAGCTCGGCGATCTCACCCTTGCGAGCGTCGAGCAGTTCACGGAACTTAAAGAGCACCTGGCTGCGCTTGGTCAAGGATGCATGGCGCCACTCGGCGAATGCCGCGCTCGCAGCGGCAACTGCTTCGTCGACGAGTGCGATGTCGGCGAAGTCGACCTTGCCGGTGACCTGTCCAGTCGCGGGATCGAAGATATCGCCCTGGCGGTCGGCAACTCCACCGAATGCCTTGCCGTCGATCCAGTGGGTCACATGCTTGCTCATGGGGCGCAGCCTCTCGCGGGAGCCGAACGGGTGTGGGCCCATTCTGGTTCACTGCGTCCCGGAGGCACAACCGGCAGAGTGTCGGCTAGCGCTCTTCACAGATTTACCGACTGTAAACGCAAGGGCCCGACTCAGGAGTCAAAGCCTAGCCCGAGGCGGTCGAGGCTCCGGAGCCAGAGGTTGCGTCTTCCCTGCTGCTCATCTGCCTTAGCGATCGACCACCTGGTCAGTTGGATACCTGCCGATTTTACTGGCTCCGGCGGGAAGGGGATGGGCTTCTTGCGCACCATGGCCAACTCGGTCCGCTCGGTGCGGCGACCGTGCAGATGGTCGAGCATCACCTGGGCACCGAAGCGCGTGGCACCGACCCCGAGACCGGTGTAGCCGAGGACGTAGGACACCTTCCCTCCGTACGCCTGACCCCACAGTGCACAGAACCGCGTCGACGTATCGATGGCGCCACCCCAGGTGTGGCTGAAGCGCAGTCCCTCGAGCTGGGGGAACGTCGTAAAGAAGTGACCGGCCAGCGTGATGAAGGACTCGGGCCGCTGGGCGAGCTCTTCGCTGAGGCCACTGCCGTAGTGGTAGATGGCGTCGTAGCCACCCCAGAGGATGCGATTGTCAGCACTCAACCGGTAGTAGTGAAACTGGTTGCCGCCGTCGCCGATCCCCTGCCGTCGGTCCCATCCGATGGACGCGAGTTGGTCGGCGTCCATCGGCTCTGTCATCAGTACGTAGTCCCAGACCGGAATCACGTAGGACCGAGCCCGTTTGACCAGGTTGGGAAAGATGTTCGTCGCCAGCGCGACCTTCGGGGCCTGCACCTGGCCGTATCCGGTGGCGGCCACCATCTGGCCGCTCTCCTCATCCAGGCGGACGACTTTGCTGCGCTCGAAGATTCGCACCCCCAGGCTCTCTGCGGCGGCAGCCAGGCCCCAAGCCAGACGACCTGGGTTGACCAGCGCCGTCCCGTCAGGCTCGTGGAGCCCACCCAGATACGTGGGCGAGTGGACCTCTGAGCGCATCCGCTCGGCGTCCCAGAGCTCGATGTCGACGCCGTACTCCTTGCCCTGCTCAACATAGTGGCCAAGTTCGTCGACCTGCCACTGCTCGTACGCGGCGGTGAGCTCTCCGTTGCGCTCCCACTGGGCGTCGATCCCGT
>JAJAYM010000297.1 GCA_027117675.1 Actinomycetes bacterium
CCGCAACGGTCTTGAGAAGTTTCTGCTCGCTCCTGTTGCCGTACCGGGCTCCGAAGTCGAGTCGGCGCAAGCAACTCTCGGCCAGAACACGGCCGGATGGATCGTCAGTCTCGACTTCAACGGTGACGGAACGAAGTCGTTCGGTGAGATTACGGCACAGATGGCGGCCCAGACGCCGGACTCCCCAGGCAACCGCTTCGCGATCGTCCTCGACGGAATCGTGGTGTCTGCGCCGGGGGTCAACGAGGCCATCCCGGGTGGTCAGGCGCAGATCACCGGACAGTTCACCCAGGACGAGGCGCAAGACCTCGCCAACGTCTTGAAGTTCGGTGCCTTGCCGTTGACCTTCGAGATCGCTGAGCGGAATACGATTTCGCCTACCCTTGGCACCGATCAACTGCGCGCCGGTCTGATCGCTGGCGCCCTTGGCCTAGCCCTTGTCGTGATCTACCTGCTGCTCTATTACCGGGCCTTGGCCCTCGTTGCGGTCTTCAGCCTGGTTTTGGCCGGTCTACTGGTCTACGCAGCGGTGGTGATTTTGGGCGACACCCTGAACTTCGCGCTGACGCTGGCCGGCGTCGCTGGTCTGATCGTCGCGATCGGAATCACCGCCGACTCGTTCATCGTCTACTTCGAGCGAATACGTGACGAGGTGCGTGACGGTCGCTCGCTGCGAACCGCCCTGGAGTCCGGTTGGGTGCGGGCCCGGCGCACCATCATCGCTGCCGACTTCATCTCACTGATCGCGGCGGTGGTTTTGTGGGTGCTGTCAGTCGGCGGTGTCCGCGGGTTCGCATTCACCCTGGGGCTCACCACCGTCATCGACCTCCTCGTTGTCTTCCTCTTCACCAAACCGGTGGTCTCGCTCCTGGCGCGCACGAAGTTCTTCAACAGCGGAAGCAAGTGGTCTGGCCTGTCGCCGGAGCGCCTCGGCGCGAAGAAACTGGCGATCGCCGACCGCCCTGGCCGGTCAGCTACCCAACCTGCTGGCCGCACAGCGAAGGAGGCCTGACATGAGTCGCCTCAATGACTTCACATCTCGCCTCTATCGTGGCGAGGTCTCCTCGACTTCGTCGGGCGTGCCAAGCAGTGGTACGTCCTGTCGGCGGCCCTGTTGGTCATTGCCCTCGGATCCTTGGCGATCAACGGCCTGCAGTTCGGTGTCGAGTTCTCTGGCGGCGCAGTATTCACCGTTCCTTCTGAAGAGTGTGAGATCCCAGAAGCTAGGGACGCGGTAGCCGCCGTGGTGCCCGAGGGCGACCCGTTCGTCACCGAACTCAACGGTTCAAGCGGCCGCCAGGTCAGGGCGCAGACCGTTGACCTGACCCCCGCTGAGACCGGTGAGGTGAGCCGGGCCCTGGCCGAGGCGTGTGGTGCTCCCCTGGAGGAAGTGTCCACGCAGGTCATCGGCCCCTCCTGGGGTGAGCAGATCACCGAGAAAGCGCTCACCGGCCTCGTCGTCTTCCTGGCGTTGATCGTCGTCTACCTGTCCATCACTTTCGAGTGGCGGATGGCCATCGGGGCCCTCGTTGCGCTGTTCCACGACGTCTTCATCACTGTCGGCATCTATTCGCTCAGTGGTTTCGAGGTCACACCAGCGACAGTCATCGGCGTTCTGACGATTCTTGGTTACTCGCTCTACGACACCGTCGTCGTCTTCGACAAAGTCAAAGAGAACACCCGTGGCGTCCAGGCCACGAGCCGCATGACGTACAGCGAAGCGGCGAACCTCGCGGTCAACCAGACGCTCGTGCGATCCATCAACACCTCAATCGTTGGCCTGTTGCCGGTCGCGAGCCTGCTCGTTGTCGGCGCCTACGTGTTGGGGGCCGGAACGTTAAAAGACCTCGCCCTCGCCCTCTTCGTCGGCATCGCGGTCGGCACCTACTCGTCGATCTTCATCGCGACTCCGGTACTGGCCCAGCTGAAGGAGCGCGAGCCGACGATGCAGGCGCTCGCCAAGCGGGTCAACGCTCGACGAACTGGCGGTCGCGAAGCCGGCAAGGCGGTTGACGATAGCGATGGGAACAGCACTGTCGCTGCCGACGCCTCTACTGGTGCGAAATCGGGTTCAGCTTTGCCGCCACGAGGTCCGCGCAATCAGCCCAAGCGAAATCGTAAGAAGAAGCGCTAGCGCGGTGGGTACGCGCGGTTGAACCTGCGCCACTGACACTGAGCGTTACAGTAGGCACTCGGACGACGAACGGGTGGACGACGGGCGGGTGATCGTGACCGACGAGTCGGAAGGTGCCGCAGTACGGACCGAGCGCGCCACGACGTCGCCCCCTGACCAACCGCAGACGCGAGTACGGGCCGCCCTGGCCCGCCTCGGTGGGGGACACCGCACCAGTTACCCCGAACTTGAGTCGGTTTTTCGTTCGGTGCGCGCAGCGCACCCCAAGGCCGATCTCAAAGTCATTGAACGGGCCTACGCCGTAGCCGAAGAGAAGCACCGAACCCAACTCAGGCGCAGCGGCGAGCCCTACATCACGCACCCGCTTGCCGTGACACAGATCCTCGCCGATCTTGGCATGACACCGCCAACCCTCTGTGCCGGGCTGTTGCATGACACCGTCGAAGACACTGACTACTCCCTCGACGCTCTCCGTGCCGAGTTTGGTGACGAAATCGCCCTGCTCGTTGACGGCGTCACCAAACTGGACAAGGTCAAATACGGCCAAGCCGCCCAGGCTGAGACAACGCGCAAGATGGTCGTTGCCATGGCCCGCGACATCCGGGTTTTGGTGATCAAGCTCTGTGACCGACTGCACAACATGCGAACGCTTCGCTACCTACCAGACGCTAAACAGCAGAGCAAGGCCCGCGAAACTCTCGAGATTTACGCGCCATTGGCGCATCGGCTTGGCATGAACGCGATCAAGTGGGAGCTTGAGGACCTATCGTTCGCGACGCTCTACCCCAAGGTCTACGAGGAGATCGTCTCTCTCGTTGAGCGGCGCGCACCGAGCCGTGATGAGTTTCTCTCCGATGTCATTCACGACGTCGATGCGGCGCTGCACGAGTCACGCATCGATGGAAACGTGACCGGGCGGCCGAAGCACTACTACAGCGTCTACCAAAAGATGATCGTGCGCGGTCGCGACTTCGCCGACATCTACGACCTGGTGGGGCTGCGCGTCCTCGTCGACTCGGTTCGCGACTGCTACGCGGCCCTCGGCGTCATCCACGCGCGGTGGAATCCGGTCCCAGGTCGGTTCAAGGACTACATTGCGATGCCCAAGTTCAACATGTATCAGTCGCTGCACACAACGGTGATCGGGCCCGGGGGCAAGCCGGTCGAGTTGCAGATTCGAACGCACGCTATGCACCGGCGGGCTGAGTACGGCGTAGCGGCGCACTGGAAGTACAAGGAGACAGCTGGGGCGTCCACCACCCAGGATGACATGACCTGGCTGCGTCAGCTGCTCGACTGGCAGCAGGAGACCAGTGACCCTGGCGAGTTCCTTGACTCACTGCGCTTTGAGATCAGCGGGACCGAAGTCTTCGTCTTCACACCCAAGGGTGACGTCGTGGCGTTGGTCACCGGTGCGACGCCTCTGGACTTCGCCTACGCCGTGCACACCGAGGTGGGCCACCGGACGGTTGGTGCGCGGGTCAACGGGCGTCTGGTGCCACTGGATTCGGTGCTGGAGAACGGCGACGTCGTCGAGGTGATCACCTCGAAGGCAGAGGGGGCGGCACCGAGTCAGGACTGGCTCGGGTTCGTGGTCTCCCCGAGAGCCAGGAACAAGATCCGGGCGTGGTTTTCCAAGGAGCGCCGCGAGGAGGCGATCGAGGACGGCAAGGACGCCATCACCAGAGCTATGCGCAAGCAAGGTCTGCCGATGCAGCGGATCCTGAGTGGGCCGGCGCTGTTGTCCGTCAGTGCCGAACTGCGGCTTAAGGACATCGACTCGCTCTATGCCGCGGTTGGTGAGGGGCACATCAGCGCTCAGACTGTCCTTCGTCGCCTCGTCACCGTCCTCGGAGGCGAGGAGGGGGCAACCGAGGACATCGCCGAAGCGACAGTGGCGACGAAGCCGGCCAGGGTGCGCACCGGGGAGGACCCAGGCGTAGTGGTCAAAGGAGTCAGCGATGTCTGGGTCAAGCTGGCGCGCTGCTGCACACCTGTTCCCGGCGACACCATCGTCGGCTTCGTAACCCGAGCGCGCGGGGTGTCTGTGCACCGCAGCAACTGCGTCAACGTCTCGGCGCTCCCGGAGAACCGATTCGTTGACGTCGAGTGGGCGCCTACAGCGTCCAGCGTCTTCTTGGTCTCGATTCAAGTCGAGGCGCTCGACCGAGCCCGGCTGCTCTCCGATGTCACCCGAGTGCTCTCCGACCAGCACGTGAACATCCTGAGCGCCTCGGTGACGACGACGCGCGACCGTGTCGCGACCTCCCGCTTCACCTTCGAGATGGGTGACACTCGCCACCTGGGTCACGTGCTGAATGCCGTGCGGGGAATCGAGGGCGTGTTCGATGCCTACCGGCTCACCAGTGCCTGAACAGACGACAGATCAGTCGCTGAACTCCTGAAGAGTGTTCTGGGCCTGCTCCAGCCACTCTCGGCGTGCCGCGATCGCCGCCTCGCTTTTCTCGACGTCAGTTGATTTGCCCGCCGCCGCCGCTGCCGTACGTTGCTTCTCCAGCTTGGCGATCGAGGTGGTGAGTTGTTCGACGGTCGCCGAAGCCCTGGCGCGAGCCTCTGGGTTGCTCCGTTTCCATCTGGTCTCCTCGGCGCCACGCAACGCCTGCTCTACCTGCTGCAGCCGTCGCTCAATGCTTGCCTTCTCGGCCCGGGGGACATGCCCGATCTCTGCCCAACGATCCTGGATGCTGCGCAAAGCAGTTCGAGCCGCGTTCAGGTCGCTGATCGGAACGAGCGCTTCGGCTTCCTCGGCGAGTTGCTGCTTCTTGGTGAAGTTTGCTTGCTGTTCGGCGTCACGCTCGTCGAAGACGGTTGAGCGGGCCGCAAAGAAGGTGTCCTGGGCGGTCTTGAATCGTGCCCAAAGCTCTTGCTCGGCTTCACGGGTCGCCGGTCCTGCATCCTTCCACCGCTGCATGAGCAACCGGAAGCTGGCCGACGTCGGACCCCAGTCTTTGCTCGTGGCCAGCGCTTCGGCCTCCTTGACCAGTTTCTCCTTGACCGCGACCGCTTCGGACCGCTCGGTGTCACGTGTGGCGAACCAGGCGCGGCGCCGTTTCTCGAAGGAGCTTCTGGCGTGGCTCAGGCGCTTCCACAGTTCCTGCTCGTAGGAGCGTTCGGTGTGCGGTGCTGTTCGCCACTCCTCAATCAGGGCGCGGAATCGCTCACCGGACGCCTTCCACTGGCTACTGCTGGCGAGCTTTTCGGCCTCGGCGACCATGGCCGCACGCTGTGCGCGCGCTCGTTCACGTGCGGCAGCACGTTCGGCCTTGCGCGCGCCCCGCTGCGCATCGACGGTTGCCACGAGCCCTTCGAGGCGCTGGCGCAGCGCAGCGAGGTCGCCAACGCAGTGGGGGCGGTCTACCTGGTCCCTCAGCTTGCCGATCAGCGCCATGGCGTCGTCAGGGGTGAGGCCCGCTTCGCCGAGTCGGTGCTCAAGGAGGTCGATCTCGATCCCTAGCGTGGCGTACTTGCGCTCATAGAATCGGACACCGTCAGCCGGATTACCGGCGAGCCACTCGCCGACTTGCACTTCGGGTCCGGGACCATCCGGCGTCCGCACATAGACCGCGCCTGATTCGTCCACGCGCCCCCAAGGCTGACTTGATGACGAGGTCGGCGCGGCGTGAACGCCTGGGGGTGGGCCGGGGCGAGGCACCGGGTGCGGACGCGCTGACTCTGTCGGCTCCTCGGGTGCCTGCTCGGTCACGGGGACTCCTGCTGCACCCGGGCTGCGGTGATGGTGATCGACTCGGCCGGCTCCCCGTCGGTCGGCTGCGTCGCGTCAGCTGAGACGCCAGCAGCCGCCACGCCCTCGACAACATCAAGTCCTTTGCTGATCTGACCAACGATCGTGTAGTCCGGCGGCAACGGGCTGTCCTTGTACACGAGGAAGAACTGGCTGCCCGCTTCGCCACCGCTCGGCTCGGCCATGGCGACGCTTCCGCGCGGGTAGGTCGCCAATCCGCTGTTGTCGGCCTTGGGCAGGTTCTCATCAACGGTCGTGTAGCCGGGAGTGCCGGAGCCGGTGCCGCTTCGGTCACCGCACTGCAGGACGTACAGCCCTTCGGTGGTGAGTCGGTGACAGGTGGTGTCGTCGAAGTAGCCCTGCCCTGCGAGGAAGGCCAGGGAGTTGGAGTTCTTGGGTGCCTTCTCGGTGTCGAGGGTGAACGTGATCGGACCCCGGTCAGTGTCGAGAACCAGGTCGGCCGGGGCGCCCTTCGGCAG
>JAJAYM010000298.1 GCA_027117675.1 Actinomycetes bacterium
CGCCACCGTAGACGGGATGCACGTGCGCGTCCTGAAACCCTGGCGTCAACAGTCCCCCGCCAATGTCAACCACTTCGGTGGACGGGCCAGCCAGGGCCTGCACCTCGGCGTCCGTCCCCACCGCCACGATGCGCCCGTTGGCGACCGCGACAGCTCCCGGCTCGGCCGGACGCCCCTGACCGGTGAAGATTCGTCCAGCGACAAAGACCAGATCTGCGTTTGGCATGGGCGTCAGTCAACCAGCGAAGGCACCATCGCGGGCCCGGGTTGACGAGGTCGGCCTCGTGGGCTACTTTCTGGACGAAACGAAACCGTTTCGTTTCCTTGGAGCAACGGGAGGTGCCGATGACACCCCAGGCTGTCGCCGCACGCCTCCGTCGTTCCGACCTGGCCAGACACACCGAGATCCTCGAGGCCACCCTCAGCGAGCTTCAGGAGTCCGGCTATGACCGGATGACGATGGATGCGGTCGCCAAGCGCGCAGGCGCCAGCAAGGCCACCCTTTATCGCCATTGGCCGAACAAAGTCGAGCTCGTCGTTGCCGCCATCGGACGCATGCGCGGGGACGCCGACGCTGCCCTCCCGGACACCGGGAAGCTCCGCGACGACCTGCTCGCGCTGCTCAAAGGCACCCAGCCGCGCACAGCTGAAGACCAGCTCTGCGTGATGCGCGGCATGGTCTCGGCCTGCGGGTCAGACGCCGAACTCGCGGCTGCTTTCCACGAGAAGGTGGTCGAGGCAAAGCGCGCGGCTGCTCTCGAACTGATGCGTCGGGCTCAAGCGCGCGGCGAGGTGTCAGTGGCGACTGACATTCAGTTTCTTGTGGACGCCGTACCCGCGATGCTGGTCTTCCGTCATCTGCTCACGCCATACCCCGTCGACGAGCCATACCTGGCCCGGCTCGTCGACGAAGTATGGATGCCCCTCCTGACCGCACCTGTCTTAACTGCCACCACCTCCTAGACGACCACTCGCACACTCACCCCAACCGAGGAGTTTGATGTCGACCCCCGAAAAGATCACCGACGGCGAGGCTCAGATCGAGGCGCCGAAGAATCTCACCCTGGCGCTCATCGTCATCTGCACCGCCCAGTTGATGGTCGTTCTGGACGCCACCATCGTGAACATCGCGCTTCCGAGCATTCAGGACGACCTCGGATTCTCCCAGGCGAACCTCCAGTGGGTGCTGACCGCCTACACGCTGGCCTTCGGCGGCTTTCTGCTGCTCGGCGGACGTGCCGGAGACATCCTCGGCCGACGCCGCGTCTTCATCTTCGGCATCTGGCTCTTCTCGATCGGTTCACTCGGTGGTGGCTTCGCGTGGAGCGAAGCATCTCTGCTCTTCTTCCGCGCCGTGCAGGGGCTCGGTGCTGCCATCGCCGCCCCGACAGCGCTCTCGCTGATCGCCACTGAGTTCCCCGAGGGCAAAGAGCGCAACCGTGCCATGGGCGTCTACGCAGCCATGTCCGGCGCCGGTGCCGCAGTTGGTCTGATCCTCGGCGGCATCCTCACCGAGTTCGACTGGCGCTGGGTGATGTTCGTCAACGTGCCGATCGGCGTATTCATTGCACTGGTTGCACGCCGGGCGCTCCATGAAACCGAACGCCACACCGGAAAGTTCGACCTACCTGGCGCCATCACCGCCACATCTGGTCTTGCGCTGCTCGTCTACGGCCTCACCAGGATCGCCACAAGCATCGGTGAGAACGCAGCTGAAGGAGTCTCGAGCCCGGCCAGTGATGCCTGGACCGATCCCACCAACCTGGCCATCATCGCCGTGTCCGTCGTGCTCCTCGTCGTCTTTGTCGCTCTGGAGGCCCGAAGCCGGCACGCCCTGATGCCGCTGCGCATCTTCGAAAACCGCAACCGAGCTGGCGCCTACGGCGTCATGCTCATCATCGGTGCCGCGATGTTCGGGATGTTCTTCTATCTGACCCAGTTCGTGCAGGAAATCCTCGACTACTCCCCGATCAAAGCCGGGTTCGCCTTCCTTCCCGTCAGCGTCTGCATCATCATCTCGGCCGGCGCCGCTTCACAGCTGATTACCCGCTTTGGCGCCAAGCCATTCGCCATGCTGGGAACAGCGCTGACCGCGGTCGGCATGCTCTGGCTCGCTCAAATCCAACCCGACTCAACCTACGTTGGTGGTCTGCTCGGTCCGATGATCGTTTTCGCGCTCGGGCTCGGCTTTACCTTCATGCCGCTGACGTTGGCTGCAGTCTCCCAGATCGACGAAAGCGACGCCGGCATCGCATCGGGCGTACTCAACACAACGCAGCAGATCGGTGGCTCTATCGGGCTTGCTGTCCTTACGACCGTCTCGGTCACGGTGTATTCCACCGAGTTCGCCAAGCTTCTGCCCGCGTTCCTCGCTGCCGGAGGACAGCCCCCCGCAGCAGGCGAAGACCTACCCCCCGAGCTCATCACGGCTCAGGTCGACGGCTGGACCGCTGCCTTCCAAGTCTCGGCCGGTCTCGCGGTGATCGCGTTCCTCATCACCGCCTTCGCGATCAAGGTGACCAAGGAGGAGGAGGCGCACGCTGGCCCGATGGGCGGCGCGCACTAACTGCTCCCAACGTGGTTGTTGGCCTTATTCGGGGGCCGGGGCGGTGCCGCCGAGCCGGACCGGCTGCCACCACTGCCCCGTTCCGTCGTCTGGATACTCGTCTTGAGCCCGGCGAACCAACGCGATCACCTGGGTGCGCAGCTCGGTAGCGGCTGCCGCACCAGTCAGGGAGGCTTCGATCGGCTGGCCAACGTAGACGCTGACCGGCACCCCCCGCTTCTTGAGACTGGAATTCTCGTCGTAAGTCCACAGCCGCTGGCTACCCCACACCCCGACCGGGATGAGCGGCGCCTTGGTGGCCTTGGCCAGCCGCTCGGCGCCGGTCTTGAACTCCTTCGGCTCGAACGGCCGGCTGATCGTGGCCTCAGGAAAGAGCCCAACCACCTCGCCTGACTTCAGCGCCGCCAGCGCCTCGCGAAAGCTCTGCATCCCCGCCTCGCGATCGACCGAGATGTGGTGCATTCCGCGCATCAGCGGTCCGGCGATCCGGTGCGCGAAGATCGGTTCTTTGGCCATGAAGCGCACATAGCGGCGTGACCGACGAGCACCGAGCCCAACAAAAATGAAGTCCAGGTGGCTGATGTGGTTGGACGCCACGACTGGCGGCCCCGACGTCGGTACGTGTTCCCCGCCCTCGACCCGGAGCCGTAGACCCAAGGCCTTGAAGGCCGTCAGCGCCGTCGCGACGACCGGCGGGTACACGTAGTCGGACACAAGGCTCAGCCTACTGGGGAGCAACGGGGACGAACTGCTTCGCGAGAAGCAGCGCGGCATCGGCCCCTTGTGCCGCAAGGACTGTCGCGACCTGATCCTCGACGACGCTGAGGACAACCTCCGGCTCGCCTCGAACTGCCAGTCCACGTTCCTTCGCAATCATCGCGATCGCTGTTGCCCGATGAACCGATGCCCGACGTGTCGAGAGCTCGCCCTCGTCGGCTTCGGGGTACGCGTCCGTGACGCTGTCGCCGGCCGCAAGCTCAAGGAGAGCCGAACCGGCGCGGCGCCCGACCCTTCCAGCTTCGAGTCCGGCCATGCCAGAGACCAACGCCTGGACGGTCGCTGCGCTGACCGGATGCACGAGGCCTGCAACGAAGCGAGCCGCCTGTGGCCACCCCCCACTCAGCCAACAGGCGGCGATGCACGTTTCGACCAGGTCGGCGATCCGTTCAGCTGACGCGCGCCACTCCAGCCAAGAACCGAGCCCCGCTCGACTTGCCACTTCGGCGAGACGACTGTCACTGGCGGGATTAGTGACTTCCGGGCCGGCGCATCCGGTGCATCGCGGCTCGGTCCACGCATGAACGGCGAGAATGACGTCTAACACAGAGTCGCCGACAAACTCCAGCCGCTGAAACTGCCGGCCTCGCCCATCGCGCACCGCTCGCAGCGCCCCATCGTGGTTGATCGGCCCCAACATCGCTTCGATCTCGGCTTGTTCGGCTGCCGTGACAGTGCCCCGAAGATAGGGGGGCGGCGTGTCCGCCATCGTCATGCCGAGACCACCAGCCGACTCGAGCCATCGCGGTTGGGGATGACGGTGATGCGCTCAGAGATCCGCTCCTTGAGCTCGGGGACGTGGCTGACGATGCCGACCACGCGTCCGCTGGTACCGAGCCCAGACAGCACCGACAACACGTTGTCGAGGGTGTCTGGGTCGAGGGTGCCGAATCCCTCGTCGACGAAGAGCGTGCCCAGGTCGACACCCCCGGCCTCAGCTGTGACGACATCAGCGAGCCCCAATGCCATGGCGAGCGAGCAGTAGAAGGTCTCGCCACCTGACAGGGTGCGCGGGTCTCGGGGCTGTTCGGTGTGACTGTCACGCACTCGGAGCCCGAGCCCGGATCGCTTGTTGCCCTCACGATCCTCCACATGCTCAAGGGTGTATCGGCCTTCGCTCATCGTGGCCAGACGGTCATTCGCTGACGCGACGACGTCAGCAAATCGTTCGCGCAACACGAAGGTGGGAAGGCTCATCGACCTCACGTTGTCGGGGGTGGACCCGCTGCACAAGTCGGCCATCCGAATCTCCGAAACGGTCGTTCGGTCGATGTCTCCGCTGGCCCGCAGCGCCACATCTATGTCAGCCGCCCGCGCGAGACCGCCCTCCAGCCGCTGGCGAACCCGGGTGACTGCGTCCTGGGCACGGTGTAGGGCCATCTCGGCGTCGGCCACCCGTGCGTCGGCACCGGCGACATCGATCACTTCGTCGACGTCCACCGGAGTGAACTCATCGGCCGCGAGGGCTCCACCTAGTTCGCTGCGCCGGCGGTCTGCAGCTTCAAGGGCCTTGGCGAGGGCATCGCGCTCCCCATCGTCGAGTCGGGCTGCGTTGACCATCTCGCGTGCGTCGAAGGGCGATGACGCCAGTGCATCGGCCCACTCCGCTGACCGAGTAGTGAGATCAGCACTAGCGGTGTCAGCACCCCAGGCCGCTTCGGCCGCCGCCTGTAGCCGGTCGGCCTCGTTCACCAGCGCGATCATCCGCTCAGCGATTGAGGTGTGACCGCCGCGCGCGGCAGTGACTCGCTGACGGTCAGCCTCTAGAGCCGACGCGGACACCTGCACCTGCGTCTGTAGTCGGGCCGACTCGCGGCTGAGTTCGTCGCTGGCCACCCGCTGATCGATGATCGCCTTCTCGCGCGTCTGGATTTCAGCCTCAACTCGCTCAACATCTCGGCCGGCTATCTCAAGGTCAGCCACCGCGAGGTCTGCGTTGACGAGTACCACCTGCGCCTCGACTACTGAAATGCCATCGGTGCGTCCGCTTAACTCGGCAAGCACAGCCTCGAGCTCGGAGGCTTCTGCCGAAGCCATCTCAAGCGCACCGGTCGCTTCGGCCAACCGCGCCGCGGCGGCGTCGACATCCTCGCTGGTGACGTCGCCGAACCTTCGAGCTGCGGGTCTGGGGTGATCACGCGAGCCACACACCGGGCAGGGCTCTGCTACCACCAACCCGCTGGCGAGATACCCCGCCATGCCATCGAGGAACCGCCGGCGAATATCAGTCTCTTCGGCGAGGCGTTGCTGGGCCAGTTGACGCGCCGCCTCGAACTTGGCGGCAGCCTCACCGGCTCGCGCCTGTATCGAGTCGCGCTCGGTGGCCGCGGTGAGTACCCCGGCGGCCGCACGGCGATCGTCGGGGGCGCCCACCCGCTCACCTCGACGGGTCAGCGCCGCCGCCAACTGTTGGCGAAGCTCGGCCAGCACCGCAGGGGCCAGCACCAGGACTTCGTCGGCCGCACGGCGCCTGCGTTCCACCTCGTCGCGGTCTCGAGCCAGGGCATCGACCTGACCCAATCGCTCTGACAGCGAGAACTCAAGGTCGCCTAAGGTCGCTAGCTCAGCAGCCTGGTCACGGAGCGACCGCTCGTGCGGTGACCACCGTTCAGGCGTCGACTGCGGGTCGGCGAGTTTCGCGCGTTGGTGAGCGAGTGCCACCGCCGCTTCGTCCAGCCGCCGCTCGGCACCAGCCAAGCCGCCTAGGAGCGGGGCCAACCGACGCGCTTCCTCATCACGCCGAAGCCGGACGCGGTTGCTCGCGTGCTGGTCGGCCAGCGCGTCGAGGCCGACGAGCTCACGACGGAGCGTCGCCACTCGTTGTCTGGCCTGTTCGCGTTCCCGCAACCTGGTTGCGAGCTGTCTTGCGCCCTCGACCTCGACCGCAGCAGCCGTCGAAACGGCGGTCGCACCCGCAAGGTCATGACGCAGTTGGGCAACCTGTTGCAGGACCCTCTCGGTGAGCGCTTCGCCAGGCATGGCCATGAGCACGGCCTCAGCGTCAGCATCGAGCCCGGCTGCTCCGCAGTAACCGCGGATCGATCCACCGATCGCGGCAAGCGCGTCAGCTTTCGCCTGCTTCGCTGCCTTTCGGTGCTCGATCAGTCGATCAAGCACCATGTCGTAAATTTCGGTACCGAAGAGACGCTGCAGGAGCGCGCGACGAACCTCGGGCGTCGACTGCAAGAAGGTGGCGAACTCACCCTGCGGCAACACGACAGTTTGAACAAACTGTTCCTGCGTCAACCCGACGATCCGGGTCACCTCACCCCCCACCTCATCCAGGCGAGTTGAGATGGGCTCACCTAGATCGGTGGTCCCGGCGCCAGGGGACGCCAGACGCCACAGCTTGGCGGAGGCGTTCTCGGTAGTGGTGCCATCACCGCGACGCTTGGCTCGCTCGTGCTTGGGCGTCCGCCGGATTCGGTACATGCCGTGAGCGGTGCTGAAGTCGAGCTCGACGAACGGGGTGACGTCAGCATCGGCTACATCTGAGTGCATGCGATCGGCACTCGACGCACGTCCCGCTACTGCGCCGTAGAGCGCGAAGACGATCGCATCGATGAGCGTCGACTTACCGGCACCGGTTGGTCCCTCGAGCAGGAACAGCCCTGATGCGCCGAGTTGCTCGACGTCAACCTCGCAGCGTTCAGCGAAGGGACCGATCGCTTCGAGTGTGAGCCGATGCAGTTGCATTAGGCGCTCCGGGCTTCGGCGAGTGCCTGCTCGTAGGCATTGGCGAAAGCAGCGAGCTCTCCTGTGCTGATGTCGGCACCGGTGACGTAGCGCACGAAGGCTCCGGCCACCTCAGTTGGCTGAGACGGCACCCGCAGCGAACCGGCACCCCGATCGACCAGGGGACCGCTAACGGGTTCGTGTCGGATGATCAGGGCCCCGGGGAATCTGGAGCGGATCTGGGCAACCAGCTGAGCCGGGCGTGCATCGTCAGTGACGGTTACCTGGACCCACGCCTCCGAATGTGCATCAAAGGTGTCGGATGTGAGGAGTTCGTCGAACGTTCCACTGATTGCTGCCATCGACCGTGGTTGCTTCACGGGGATGGACTCAACGCCCCGCAGTCCGCTGGGCCCAAGGTCGACGCGCAGCAACTGCTTCTGCTGGTTCACTTCACTGAATGAGTAGCGCATGGGGGATCCGGCGTAGCGAACCCGCTCTTCGCCGACGCGTTGGGCTCCATGAAGGTGGCCAAGCGCTACGTAGTCGACGTCGTCGAAGACGGTACTCCGAACGCTGTCGACACCACCGATTCGGAGATCACGTTCGCTCTCACTTCGCTCGTTCTCGGTGCTACCACCGGACACCACGAACGCGTGCGCCATCACGACCGCCCGAGCGGCCGGCTGCGACCTTCGCCGGTCGGACAGGTCGCGCCTGATCCGATCCATCGCCGCCGTCATCACGGCTTCATGAGATCGCCCCAGCGGCTCGCCATCGTTGCTCAACGCATGTCGAGCGACATCAGGGTCGAGGAACGGGATCGGGTAGACCAGCACGGGACCGGTGTCGTCGTGCAGCTCAATGGGGGTGCCCACCTGGTTCAGGTCGGTCACGATATGCACGCCAGCGCGGAACAAGTCAGAGCCGGCGCCGAGACGCGTCGCCGAGTCGTGGTTTCCAGGAATCACGATCACGGGAGCGAGGGCGGATAGTTCGCCTAACGCGTCAGACCAGAGCCGGACCGACGTCACTGGCGGCACAGCGCGGTCGTAGATGTCGCCACAGATGAGAACGGCGTCGACGGCGTCAGCCCGCACCGCCTCAACGACCTGGCGGACCACCTGCTGTTGGGCTTCGTGCAAGTCAACACCGTGCAATCCACGGCCGAGATGCCAGTCGGAGGTGTGCAACAAGCGCATGCGCCGACGCTATCGACCTCCGCCGACAGATGGCGGGAGGCAGAGGCGCGATCCCTTGGTTCGGTAGATCGGCACCTGCGGGCGATTCAGTAGATTTGTGACCCTGCGCCGAGCGCCGCCGAGACGCCGGGGGCGGCATTGAGCGGCGCGGCAACCACCACGTTGCCGTGGCGTACCCATCCGATTGCCGAGCTGGTCTGAGGGTCCCTCAGCAGCATGGTCACCCATTTCTCGGCTTCGATGGGCGACTCGAAGATCCGGACGGCCATGGTCGCGTTGCAGGTCGCCACGTCGCCGGAGACCGCCGCGCCCGTGCACTCGATACCACCTTGCTCCAGTGCAGCGATGACAACAATGGGTTCAGCGACACTCTCGGGGAGGCCGTACTCACCAGACCCACCAAGGATTCCGGCAGCCCAAACCGCGCCAGCAGCGATGGCCAGCGCTAGAAGGGCCCCAACGAGAAACTTGGCTTTGCTCCTCGGGGTCGCCGTCGCTCCACCGTCGTCGGCTGCTCCTTCAGGGGTGGGATCATCACTAGGAGAGCCGGGGACATCCGAGCCGGGGGTGTCCGAGTCGGGCACTCGATCAAGCTCTGGATCGATCATCGGCTCGACCACCGCGTCGGCGATCACTGCCTCGGCCAGCACATCGCCGTCCGAAAGCAGGTCGCCGTCCGTCGTCTCATCGACGGCAGCGCGCTTTTTACCAGCGGACACTTGACCTCCCAGGTAGCTCCTGTTCTGGAATCGGCACGCCAAGCGCTAAGCCTTCGCTCTGGTCACCCGTTCGCCCCAGTTGGCGGGTGCGCGCGGCCGGTCAGGCGAGGTGGCCGGTCAGGCCAGGGGTCGATCATTGGAGGTGGCCCAGATGGTCGGTCAACCTTCGGCCGTGGCCAGCCGAGACATACCAGTGGGAAGCGGGATCGGTGCGCGGAGGGGAACATCAATGGCGGCAGCGACGGACCGGATTGACATCTTGGACGAGGCAGGGCGATCGATCGGTTGGGTGGACCCGCGCTCTGGCGCGCGTAACCTGATCGATCCTGGGCACGCCAAGGAGTTCGGGGAAATGGTCGACTTCTGGATGTCGACCGCCGGGGTGGACGGCCCCGATCAGGAGGGCGCAGCGCCTACCGACCGGATGTCGGTCTCTGAGGTGCGGTTTCCCGACCCGCCGGTAATTCGAAGCCTGCTGATCCCCTTACGCCCACTCATGTGAATCCATTCGGCAAGATGGGGGCGTGACCGACACCGCCTCGACGGAGATCCCGCTGTGGACTCCTACCGCTGATCAGATCCGACGGACGCAGGTCGACGCCTTCCGCCGCGAAATCGCTGATGCGCATCGCGTCGACGTGCCTGACACCGCCGCCCTTCATGAGTGGTCGACCACCGAGGTGGGTGCATTCTGGGACGCCGTCTTTAGTCGCTGGATTGTTGGTGATCGCGGCCAAGGGCCAGCCCAAGTCGGCAACTCAATGCCGCAGACCCACTTCTTCCCCGACGCTGGGGTGAACTACGCCGAGAACCTGCTGGCGGGGGCCGGCCGGTCTGGTGCCAGCGCAAACGCCACGGCCGTCACGTTTGTGCGCGAGGACGACCTCCGGCGCACGCTGTCGTGGACTGAGCTCACCGACCACGCGTTCGCCTTCGCCGCCTTTCTGCGGGCTAACGGTGTCGGTCCCGGTGATCGGGTCGCGGCTTGGCTGCCGAACACCCCCGAGGTGCTCGTCGCGATGCTCGGCACATCATTGATCGGCGGAGTGTTCACCTCCACCTCCCCCGACTTCGGGGTCGCAGGCGTCCTCGACCGGTTCGGCCAAGTCGAGCCGAAGGTGCTCGTCGGCACTGATGGGTATGTCTACGCCGGCAAGAACCAACCCCGGCTTGCTCGTCTGGGTGAGGTAGCGGCCGGGCTTCCCACGCTCCGAATCACCGTTGTGGCCGGCGAGCTCGAGGCGAATCCCGACCTCGGATCCCTACCTAAATCCGTGCTGTGGTCGGACGCGGTGCGCAGCGGCGCGGGGCTCCCTCGGCCAGAGCCCGTCCGGCTCCCCCTGCAGTCGCCAGGCTTCATCCTCTACAGCTCAGGGACCACTGGGGCGCCGAAGTGCATCGTGCACAGCGGAGCCGGGCTCGCGCTGAAGCACGCCGTCGAGCAGCGCCTTCAGTGCGACATCGGCTCAGGTGACGTCGTTTTCTACTTCACCACGTGTGGATGGATGATGTGGAACTGGCTGGTGTCCGCGTTGGCGTGCGGCGCATCGCTAGTGCTCTACGACGGCTCACCGTTCCACCCTGCCCCTGACCGCTTGTGGGATCTCGTCGACGAGTTGGGCATCACCTTCTTCGGTACGTCCGCGAAGTACATCGACGCGTCCCGCAAGACGGGTGTGTCACCGCGCGAAACGCACGGGCTCGACACACTTCGTACGATTGCCTCCACCGGTTCTCCGCTGGTGGACGAAGGATTCGAGTACATCTACGAGTCAGTCAAGGTTGATCTACATTTGGCATCGATCTCCGGCGGCACCGACATCTGCGGCTGCTTCGTCGCCGGCGATCCCACCCGACCGGTGTACCGGGGTGAGATTCAAGGACCCGTGCTGGGGATGGCTGTCGACGTATTTGATGAGAGTGGGGCGTCGCTGCGCGGCTCCGCGGGCGCGCACGGTGAACTCGTCTGCACCGCGCCCTTCCCATCGATGCCCGTCGAGTTCTGGAATGACCCTGATGGCGCTCGCTACCACGATGCCTACTTCAGAAGGTTCCCCGGAGTTTGGGCACACGGCGACTTTGCGTCCTGGACGTCGCACGGCGGTTTGGTTATTCATGGTCGCTCGGATGCGACCCTCAACGCTGGGGGCGTCCGGATCGGGACGGCGGAGATCTACCGGCAGGTGGAGCGTCTCGAAGAGGTGTTGGAGGCTCTAGCGATTGGCCAGTCTTGGGATGACGACACCCGCATCATTCTCTTTGTGCGGCTCGCGGACGGCGTCGCCCTCGACGAGAATCTCGTCAAGGCCATCAAGCGAACGCTGCGGGAGAACTGTTCGCCGCGTCATGTGCCGGCGCAGGTCGTCGCAGTCAAAGACCTTCCGAGGACGCGCAGCAACAAGCTGGCGGAGTTGGCTGTCGCTGATGTGGTGCACGGTCGTGAAGTTCGCAACCAGGAGGCGCTCGCCAACCCTGAGTCGTTGGAGTACTTCCGCGACGTTCCCGAACTATCGCGCTGATCCCTTTGCCATTGCGACACGCTTTGACTAGGGCATCGTGGGCCCGTTGGTGCAGGTCCGGCTTCCCGCGTCGACGACCTTGTCATTGCTGGCGTCGATAAAGGCGTAGTCGTAGGTGCCATCACTGGCGAGGGTGAGGCGTAGGACACCAACGCGGTCGCCGATACGAACCTGGCTTCGGTCGGCCTTGGGACCGATTTCATAGAGTTCTTTGCCACCGCTGCCCACGGTGAACTGGGTCATGTCGTCGATTGGCGCAAAACGTTCGTAGATGTGGTCATGGCCGTTGAGCACAACATCGACGCCTCCGGCGTCGGCGAGGTCCCACAGTGGCCGAGCACGTTCGATGGTCGCTTCATCACCGTTGTAACCCCCGGAAGTGTGGAGCGGGTGATGCCAGGCGGCGACGGCACACTGTTCCTTCGACTTCTTGAGCTCCTTGGTCAGCCAGCGCCCTTGCGCCGAGTCAGGACCACAGCCGCCGACAAACTCGCAGTTGGAGTCCAGCAGGAAGATTCGCCAGCCCTTGACGGGGCTGAACGAACGCCAGGGCTTCTCTGCGGTACCAGCTTGCTTGCCGAAGTAGTCGAAGTACCCGGCTGCATCTTCGGTGTACCACTCGTGGTTGCCGGTGACCGGCTCGGTGATGGCGCGGAACTGTCCGAACCACCGGTCATACACGGCATTGAACTTGGCAAGCGTGGCATCTTCGTACTGGACGTCTCCCAGTGGTAAAAACCACTCGGCCCCTTGGTTCACGAGGCGCTTGGTGAGTCGAGCCACCTCTTCATGGCGGCAGAACTGTGGGTCGTCGAAGACGGGGCTCGTCGGATCGCAGGCGATGTCGCCGACCGTCACGATCTCGACCACTTCGACCGTGGGCTCGGTCGCCTTCGGCGAAGCGGTCGACTGCTCGGGTAGCGGTGATGTGGCGCCTGACTCGGCACGCTCGGGGTCAGCCCCCTGCGCTCCAAGCGAGCAGGCACTGAGCAGCAGAGCGGTACCCACTGCCACACTCAGGACGCGCGCCATCGACGTTCGACTCTTCATCGAAACCCCCCGAGCGGATGACCCACGCAGTGACCGGACGTAAACCAGTGTGACCTAGGGGCAGGCGTGACAGCGCACTGGCAGTTCGCGCTCACCCGATCGGCGGCCAAAACAAAACCCATTGCACTCTTGGGGGTACGGACCGTCAACGAATCGGCGCAACGCTCCCCCGCGTACTGGCCGTGATCTCGCTAGCCGTTCGGGTGGCGGGTCGGGCGGCGCTAGCCGTCGGGTGGCGGGTCGGGTGGGTGGGTGTATTGCCATGGTTGGGTTTGGTAGGTGCGGCCGGGGGGGTCAACCTGATGTCTCGGCGAGCATGAGCGGCAA
>JAJAYM010000299.1 GCA_027117675.1 Actinomycetes bacterium
GACCCCACCACCTCGCCTTCAACCGACCCGACCAATGACGGAGGTGGCGGGAACGGTAACGGCACGACGCCGCCGACCGGAGATCTCGAAGGCGGAGCCTCCGGCGGCGGAGGTGGCGCTGTCGGCTCCGGGTCCAGCGGTGGCGCCGGTAGCGGCAGCGGCTCAGAAGTCGACGACACGATGAACTCCCGATCGGAATCCGACGACGATCGCGAAGGCAAAGACACCGAGAACGGTCCAGCACAGGCGACCCCCGCCGAGACAACGGTGGCAGCGAGCGCTGCGGCAGCGGGCGTCAGCACAACCGACGCTGGATCTCCGATCGGACTGGTGATCGGCGTCAGTGTTGTTGGTGCACTGCTCGCCACCGCCTACTTGCTGCGGCGGAGACGCGCATGAGCGCGCAGCGTCCGGCCAGGGCGCTGCACCCGGTGGCGTGGTGGCTCTGGGCGCTCGCCCTCGCCGCTGCCGCCTCCCGGACGCTGAACCCCCTGCTGCTGGGCGCGATCATCGGCGTTGCCGCACTCGTCGTCGCGGCGCGGCGAAGCGAAGCGCCATGGGCGGCGAGCTTCCGCGCGTTTCTGATTCTGGGGACGGTGGTGCTCGCGGTTCGGGTGATCTTCGAAGCCCTCTTCGGAGCGCCCATCCCGGGAACCACCTTGTTCACGCTTCCGGAAGTGACGCTGCCGCAGTGGATGGCAGGCGTCCGCCTCGGTGGTGACGTCACCAGCGAAGCACTCGTCGCGGCCCTCTACTCAGGGCTTCAACTGGTAGCGATCTTGGCCTGCGTCGGAGCGGCGAACGCGCTGGCCAACCCCACCCGGCTCCTCAAGAGCGTGCCGGGCGCGCTCTACGAAGTCGGCGTCGCCGTCGTCGTCGCCCTCACCCTTATCCCATCAGCACTGATGCACCTGCAGCTGATCCGGGAAGCGCGCCGACTGCGCGGCCAGTCTTCCCGCGGGATCAGTGCGGTCGCACGCACCGCAACCGCTGTCCTCGCTGGTGCCCTCGAACGCTCGCTGGCGCTGGCCGCGGCGATGGACTCGCGCGGCTTCGGACGCCTTCGACCGCTCAGCGCATGGGAGCGTCGCGTCACGGCATCGCTGACACTCTCCGGTCTGATGGCTCTGCTCGTCGGCGGGTATGCCTTACTGGACGCCGGCACCTCACCGCTGGCGGCAGCCTGCTTGCTCGCACTCGGCGCGGCCCTCGCACTAACTGGCCTGTACCGCGCCAACCGGCGCGCGGTGCGCACCGTCTACCGCCCCGACCCCTGGCGGTGGCCGGAGACCGTGACGGTTGCTTCTGGGTTCATCGCCGTCGCGGTCTATACCGCCGTTGCGGTCGCGGATTCGGCCACCATGGCGCCGGTCACCAATCCCTTGACCTGGCCGACACTGCCGTTGGTGCCGCTGTTGGCGACGTTGCTGGCGGCTGCCCCGGCGTGGGTGGCCCCGCCGGCGCCGTCGTCGACCAGCGTCAGCGCGTCGCGTCCGGCGGATGCACTCGCCGCCAACCCACCCGTGACCGAGCCGGTGGCCGCATGATCCGCTTCGAGTCGGTCACGCTTACGTACCCGGACGCCGCGGCGCCGGCGCTGCGAGACGTCACGCTGCACATTCCTGAGGGCGAACTAGCGCTAGTCGTTGGCAAAACAGGATCAGGTAAATCGTCGTTGCTGCGCGCCGTCAACGGCCTGGCGCCCACATTCACCGGTGGCGTCCTGGACGGCCGCGTGACCGTTGCCGGTCGAGACACCCGCACCCACCCACCGCGCGAGCTCGCCGACGTGGTGGGCGTCGTCCTTCAGGACCCGCGCAACGGGTTCGTCACCGAGCTCGTCGAAGACGAGATCGCGTACGGCATGGAGTCGTTGGGGCTCTCGCCGGAGGTCATGCGGCGTCGGGTCGAAGAGTCACTCGACCTGCTCGGCCTGAGCGACGTGCGTCATCGGCCGTTGCGCACGCTCTCCGGCGGACAACAGCAACGCGCGGCAATCGCGTCGGTGCTGGCGCAGCATCCCAGGGTGCTCGTGCTGGACGAACCGACGTCAGCGCTCGACCCCGCCGCAGCCGAGGAAGTATTAGCCGCGCTGCAACGGCTGGTGCACGACCTCGGCCTGACTGTGTTGATGGCCGAACACCGGCTCGAGCGCGTCGTGCAGTTCGCTGACCGAATCGTGCACGTGCATGGCGACGGACGCGTCTCCGACGGGCTTCCCGTGCAGGTGATGGCGGATGCGCCGGTGGCGCCGCCGGTCGTCGAGCTCGGTAGGTGGGCCAGGTGGGAGCCGCTGCCCCTCAGCGTTCGCGCCGCCCGCCGGTTCGCTGGGCCACTGCGCGCGACGCTGACCGCACTAGCCGAAGCCCCTGCGGAACTTTCGGCAGACACGGTGGCGTCGCCGGACGCTGCGACCGTCGCCGAGCTCAAACAGGTGCGGGTCCAGTACGGATCGCACGTCGCACTGAGCGAGGTCGACCTGCGACTGCGCGCGGGCGAGATCGTGGCCATCATGGGCCGAAACGGCGCAGGCAAGTCCACCCTGCTTCGGTCACTGGTCGGGCTCACCGAGACGTCGGCTGGCCGCGTGCGCGTCGGGGGCCACAACCCCGTCGACCTCGCTGGCCGGGACCTGACCAGCGCGGTGGGCATGGTGCCGCAGGATCCGGGCGACCTGCTCTGGAACGAGTCCGTGCGGCAGGAGTGTGACGAGTCGGTCGACCCGTCGCAGGCCCGTCAGCTGTTCGGCGACTTGGCTCCAGGCGTCGATCCTGCGATGCATCCGCGCGATCTGTCGGAGGGGCAGCGGTTGGCCTTGGCGTTGGCGGTGGTGCTGTCGGCAGGGGCACCGCTCTTGCTGCTCGATGAACCCACCAGGGGGCTCGACTACCCCACCAAGCACCGCCTGGTCGGGCTGTTGCGACGACGCGCCGCGTCGGGCGCAACGATCGTCGTCGCCACCCACGACGTTGAGCTGGCGGCCGACCTTGCCACCCGGACGGTGGTGATCGCCGAGGGCGACATCGTCACCGACGGCCCTACTCGTGATGTCGTGACGGCTTCACCACAGTTCGCGCCACAGGTGGCGAAGGTGCTTGCACCGGTTCAGCTGCTCACCGTTGCCGATGTCTTGGCCGTGTTACCGGAGGCGCTGTGACGCCGGCACACCAGATCACGCCGCGCTCGGCGATAGCCATCGGGCTCTCGTCGCTGGTCGGCTTGCTTGCATTCGCTTGGCCGCTGCTGGTTGAGAGCGGCACCTGGTTGGCCGAAAGCCCCGACGGCCCCTGGTTCTTCGCGCTGCTCGTCCCCTTGCTGCTCGCGGTCGTCGTCGCCGAAATGAGTGAAGGGGGGATCGACGCCAAGACGGTCGCGCTCCTCGGCGTCCTCACCGCAGTTGCCGCCGCGCTGCGTCCGCTCTCCGGCGGCGTCACCGGGTTCCAGCCGATGTTCGTCGTCCTCATCATCGGCGGACGCGTGTTCGGTCCCGGCTTTGGGTTCCTCCTCGGTGCGACGTCGATGCTCGCGTCGGCCTTGATCACCGGCGGTGTCGGTCCGTGGCTGCCGTTCCAGATGATCGCTGCCGCATGGGTCGGTCTCGGCGCCGGGCTACTCCCCCGCTGTCGGGGACGCCGCGAGGTTGCGTTGCTTGCCGGTTACGGAGCGATGAGTGCGCTCGCGTTCGGCGTCCTGATGAACCTGTGGTTCTGGCCGTTCATCACCACCGAGGGAAGCCTGGCGTTCGTCGCCGGCGATCCGATCAACCAGAACGTCGGAAGACTGCTGGCGTTCACGCTCGCCACCTCGTGGGGCTTCGACATTCCCCGCGCGATCGGCAACGCGGTGCTCATTGCCGCGCTCGGCGCCCCGGCGCTGCGAACGCTGCGGCGCGCGCACCGCGTCGCCGCCTTCGGCACCGTCCCGACCTTCATACCTCCCGGGGCCATTGCGGCGCCGGTGGCCGCGGTGACGCCGTGAAGGTCCAGCTGCTCGGCACCGGCTCGGCCGACGGCTGGCCGAACGCCTTCTGTACGTGCGCGTCGTGTGGTGCGGCCCGCACGTCGGGGGTGATCCGCGGTCAGACCAGTGCGCTGATCGACGACCGGCTGCTGATCGACTGCGGCCCCGAGGTGCCGGCGGCCGCTACTCGCCACGGCGCAGAGCTCTCGGGCATCCGCACCCTGCTCATCACCCACGGGCATCCCGACCACGTCGGGCCGGCCGCTCTGCTCTTCCGTCACTGGGCCGGGCGTGGTGACCCGTTGGACGTCTACGCCCCTGACGCCGTCCTAGACCAGCTGCGACCCTGGATTGGTCCTGACGATGCCGTCCATCTGCACCCAGTTACCGCCGGAGATCGTTTCGCGTGCGACGGCTTTGTTGTGCAGGCGCTGGCGGCGACGCACGGCGACGCCACCATCGGTGAAGCTGTGCTCTTTGACGTCACCGCCTCCGATGGCGCCCGGCTGCTCTACGCCACCGACACCGGGCCGCTGTCGGACGCCACGATCGCGGCCGTCGCCGATGCTGCCTTTGATGTGGTGTTGCTCGAAGAGACCTTCGGCGACTTTCTTGAGCACGGTACGCAGCACCTTGACCTCGCCACTTTCCCCGACCAGCTGCGCCGCCTCAGGGCGGTCGGCGCTGTCACCGATAGCACCGATGTTGTCGCGGTTCACCTGTCGCATCACAACCCGGTGGACCTGTACAGACGGCTCGCTCCGTGGGGTGCGCGTGTCGTCGCTGACGGCACGGTACTTCGACTCGGTTCCTCAGCCGTCGACGCGCGACCCGCGGCGCCGCACCGAACGCTGGTGCTGGGCGGTGCGCGCTCGGGTAAGTCGCGGTATGCAGAGTCTTTGTTGGCTGCGGCCGAGCACGTCACCTATATCGCGACCGCGCCACCGCGCCCTGGCGACGACGAGTGGGCCGCCCGCGTGGCTGAGCACCGCACCCGGCGACCCGACCACTGGACAACCGTTGAGACCGGTGACGTCGCCACGGTACTGCTGGACGCCTCACGTGGGGATCTGCTGCTGGTCGACTGCTTCACTTTGTGGCTGACGCGGGTGATGGATGACGCTGGCGCCTGGAGCGGCGACCTCACGCTCATCGACAAACAGATCGACCGGCTGGTGGACGCGTGGAGAGCCACCCAGGCGCAGGTGGTCGCCGTCAGCAACGAGGTGGGACAGGGCGTTGTCCCCGCGACGCCCTCCGGCCGGCTCTTTCGCGACACCCAGGGACGACTGAACGCAGCCATCGCCAGGGATAGCGATGACGTCGTGCTGATGGTGGCCGGCCGGCCCGTGCCGCTGTAAGCAACACTTCGACAACTAGCGACAACTCGCCGACAACCCGCACTCGATGAAAGGTACGACCAGTGAGCGTCGATCTGCAGCGCTTCCGTGACGAGATCGTTCGTCCTGACGACGCGCTCGTGGCGGCAGCCGAGGCACGGCAGCTGATGCTGACCAAGCCGACCGGTGCGCTCGGACGCCTCGAGAAGCTGTCGACCTGGGTTGCTGCCACCCAAGGGCAGTGCCCACCTCACCCGATTGAACGCGCCCGCGTCGTCATCTTCGCCGGCGACCACGGCGTTGCAGCTACCGGGGTTTCGGCGTACCCGCAGGAAGTCACCGCGCAGATGGTGCTCAACTTCGTCGCAGGCGGAGCGGCGGTCAACGCGCTGGCCCGAACAGCCGGCGCCACGGTTCGCGTCGTCGACATGGCGGTGGCCAGCGACATCCCAGGCGTCCCGGGCGACGTGACGCGCTACAAGGTGCGTCAGGGGTCCGGGAACATTGCGCTTGAGGATGCGCTGACCCGCGAGCAGGCAGAGCAAGCC
>JAJAYM010000300.1 GCA_027117675.1 Actinomycetes bacterium
CCGCAACGGGCGGGGGCCACCGGAAAGCCGCATTATGTGGGGGCGTTGGATGGCGGGCGTCCCGCTGGCGGCCGGGACAGGCCGGAACTGCCCACCGGCATAGATCGTGCCCTTCCGGGCCGCAAGCGTCTGGACCGCGGGTGCAACCACAGTGGAGTCGGCTTCAACGTTCGGCGTGACATTGGCAGGGTTGTCACTGACCACGCTGCCGTGCGGCGTAGCGCCAGCGCCGGCCCCCTCGGCGGGAACGAGCAGGACACATCCCAAGACTGCAAGAACAGTGGCGGTTCGACGCGTCACGCCGCGGGTCAACTCCTCACAGTCGTCAGGGAAGGTATGTCGTAACGTGGCAGTCAGCTGCAGCCGCTGGTGGCGCCGCATCCTTCACAGACGAAGCACGAGCCGGCCGGACGCATCTTGGTGCCGCAGGTGAAGCACATCGGGGCGTCCGACGCGGTGCCCTGCAGCGCCTCGAGGAGCTCGGTCGATGAGTGCGCCGAGGTCACCGCTGCAGCTGCGGCCAGCGCCTCGGCGGGCGGTGCCTCAGTGACTGGAGCCGACTGTGCGAGCGTCTCGAGCTCGGCTGCGACCGCCTCTGCTTCGCCGGACTCCAACGCCTCGTCCTGCTCGTAGGAGCCGGTCTCGACGTAGCGGGTGCGCTCGTCGGCGGTGTAGATACCGAGCCCCGCACGGTTGTCGTACGGAAGGTAGTCGAGGGCCAAGCGCCGGAAGATGTAGTCCATGATCGACTGCGCCATCCGGACGTCGGCGTCATCAGTGAGGCCGGCCGGATCGAAGCGCATGTTCACGAACTTCTTGACGTAGGTCTCGAGCGGGACGCCGTACTGCAAGCCGATCGACACGGCGATCGAGAAGGCATCCATCATTCCCGCCAGCGTCGACCCCTGCTTGCTCATCTTCAGGAAGATCTCGCCGAGCCCGTCGTCTGGGTAGCGCGAGGCCGTCATGTAACCCTCGGCACCACCGACGGTGAAGGAGGTCGTCGTCGCCGGACGGTTCTTCGGAAGCCGCTTGCGTATTGGCCGGTATTCGATCACTGTCTCAGACGCTGCCTCAGGTGCCGCTGCTTTGACTCCGTTGTCCTTGCTGGTTCCCTTGGCGTCCGACAGCGGCTGGCCCACCTTGCAGTTGTCGCGGTAGATCGCCAGTGCCTTCAGGCCAAGTTTCCATCCTTGGAAGTAGACGTCTTCGATCTCTTCGACGGTCGCGCTCTCTGGCATGTTGACCGTCTTGGAAATCGCGCCGGACAAGAACGGTTGAGCGGCCGCCATCATCCGTACGTGGCCCATCGCGGGGATGGTCCGCGCCCCCATCGCGCAGTCGAAGACAGACTCGTGCTCGGGCTTGAGCCCTGGTGCGTCGACGACGTTGCCGCGCTGGCCAATGTGCTCGACGATCGCCTCGATCGTCTCTTCGGTGTAGCCGAGCTTGCGGAGCGCGCGAGGCACGGTGTTGTTCACGATCTGCAGCGAACCGCCGCCGACCATCTTCTTGAACTTGACCAGCGCCAGGTCGGGCTCGATCCCGGTGGTGTCGCAGTCCATCATCAGACCGATCGTGCCGGTCGGAGCGAGCACCGACGCCTGCGAGTTGCGGTAGCCGTTGCTCTCACCCAGGGCAATGACGTCGGCCCACACCTGCGTGGCGACGGCGTGCACGTCCTTGTCGAGAGCCGAGTGCGGGCGCACCGTGTCGTTGGCCGCTGCGTGCTTACGCATGACGCGCTTGTGGGCGTCGGCGTTACGCGCATATCCCTCGTACGGACCCACGACGGCAGCGAGCTCAGCCGAACGCTTGTAAGCAGTACCGGTCATCAGCGACGTGATGGAGCCGGCGAGCGCGCGTCCAGCATCAGAGTCGTAGGCCAGTCCGGACGCCATCAGCAGGGCGCCGAGGTTGGCGTAGCCGATTCCGAGCTGACGGAACGTGCGTGTGGTGTCACCGATCGCCTCGGTGGGGAAGTCGGCGAAGCAGATGGAGATGTCCATCGCGGTGATGACGAGGTCGACCACCTTGGCGAAGGTCGCGGCGTCGAACGTGTCGTCATCGCGTAGGAACTTCATCAGGTTGAGCGACGCGAGGTTGCAGGACGAGTTGTCGAGGTGCATGTACTCGCTGCACGGGTTCGATGCGGTGATGCGACCAGACTCGGGGCAGGTGTGCCAGTCGTTGATGGTGTCGTCGTACTGGATGCCGGGATCGGCGCACTGCCAGGCCGCCTCGGAGATCTTGTCGAACAGCCCCTTGGCGTCAACGGTCTCGATGACCGAGCCGTCCGCGCGGGCACGTAGACCAAACTCGGTGCCCTCTTCGACCGAGCGCATGAACTCGTCGCTGACCCGGACAGAGTTGTTGGCGTTCTGGTACTGGACGCTGGCAATGTCTTTGCCGCCGAGGTCCATGTCGAAGCCGGCATCGCGAAGTGCACGGATCTTGTGCTCTTCGCGTGCCTTGGTGTCGATGAACTCTGCGATGTCGGGGTGATCGACGTCGAGGACGACCATCTTGGCCGCGCGCCGAGTGGCGCCGCCGGACTTGATGGTTCCGGCCGACGCGTCAGCTCCGCGCATGAACGAGACAGGGCCTGACGCGGTGCCACCGGAGGAGAGCAGCTCTTTGCTGGAGCGGATGCGCGACAGGTTCAGGCCAGCGCCGGAGCCGCCCTTGAAGATCATCCCCTCTTCGCGGTACCAGTTGAGGATCGAGGTCATCGAGTCGTCGACGGCGAGGATGAAGCAGGCGCTGACCTGCTGCGGCGCCGGCGTTCCGACGTTGAACCAGACCGGTGAGTTGAAGCTGAAGACCTGGTGGAGCAGTGCGTAGGTGAGTTCGTGCTCAAAGATCTCGGCGTCGGCCGGCGTGGCGAAGTAGCCGTACTGCTCGCCCGCCCTGCGGTACGTGAGGACGACGCGGTCGATCAGTTGGCGCAGCGACCATTCGCGGGTGTCGCTTCCCACCGCACCACGGAAGTACTTGGTGGTGACGATGGTGGAGGAGATGACCGACCAGAAGTCGGGGTACTCGACGCCGCGCTGCTCAAAGACGACCTCGCCGGTCTTCCAGTTGTTCTGGACGACGTCGCGGCGCTCCCAGGTGACCTCGTCGTAGGGGTGTACACCAGGCGTGGTGTAGATGCGCTCGATGGTGAGCCCATGGCGGACCACCTCGGGGCGGTCGGCGGACGAGAGGTTGCCCTGCTGGGCTTCTGGTGCGGCTTCGGTCATCGGTACTGCCCCTCCTGGTGGACAGAGAACAAACGGGAGAACGGGTCGGGCGAGCGGGGTTACGTCGATGGTTCGACGCCGAGCGGTTCGCGCTCAGCGCGGAGCAAAGTGATTTCGGACTCGAAGTCTTCGAGGGACTCAAAACTTCGGTAGACCGAGGCAAAGCGGAGGTATGCCACCTCGTCGAGCTCGCGAAGCGGGCCAAGAATTGCCATGCCGACCTCGTGGGAGTCGATCTCGGCGGCGCCGGTAGCCCGGACCGTCTCCTCGACGCGCTGTGCGAGCAGCGCGAGGTCGTCCTCGGTGACCGGTCGGCCCTGACAGGCCTTCCGGACGCCGACGAGCACCTTGGCGCGACTGAAGGGCTCGGTAGCCCCACTGCGCTTAACCACCACAAGGGCGGCGTGCTCGGCGGTGGTGAAGCGGCGACCGCACTCAGCGCACTGTCGACGCCGCCTGATCGCGGCGCCGTCGTCGGCAGTACGGGAGTCGACCACCCTGGTCTCGGCGCCACGACAGAAGGGGCAGTACATGGCTTGCACCCTCCGTTCCGCTGACTCGTGTCGCCAAACTCCGAGAGCCCTGTTCAGCGGGTGCCCTGGGGACAAACCTGGGGAGTTCCTGGGGATGAGCCGGGGATAACTCCGTCAAGCCTGGGGATACCAGACCACAATCTGTGGAGGACTTACAGAGATGTAACTACTAGATGTAGGGGTACCGTACGCTCCACCGCCGCCGGTGGCAAGTGCTGCGGGCGAACTTTCTCTACCGGCGTGTCGTCAAGCTCACCGCACCCACATCGCCGCAGGTCAGGCCGGAATCTGCAGTTCCTGACC
>JAJAYM010000301.1 GCA_027117675.1 Actinomycetes bacterium
GCAGGAGGGGGTGCGCGGGGGCGATGTTCGCTCACCGTGAACATGGTGACGTGGGTTTCCGTAAGTAAGTAATAAAGTAATCTTGACCCATGAAACGAAATCACCAACGCCCCGCTCCTCCATCCATCGACCTCGCCACCCTGCGCGGCTGGCTCACCGGTCGCCTTCCCGAGAACTGGTTCACCGCTGCGCCCGAGGTGGTCGTGGACCGCGACGAGATCACCATCATCGGCACCCTGGCCGACCCCACCGTCGACGACGACGTCGAGTTGGCAGCAGCGCGCAGGGGACGCGCCACGGCTTTTCGGGAGAAGACCCGCGACGAGCGGATCACCATCGCCCAGGCCTCGAGGCCGAGACGGGCCGCGCCGTTGCATGGGGCGTGCAGATCGGCGACGAGCGGGTGCTCTTCACCCATCAAGCCGTCCCAGTGATGACGCGACTGCGTCAGCCGGAGCGGCAGGTGCTCGACACGCTGGTCGCGGGCGGGGTGGCACGCTCGCGCGCCGACGCCCTGGCCTGGTGCGTCCGCCTCGTCGGCGAGCACACCGAGGACTGGCTTGCCGACCTGACGGCGGCGCTGGCTGCTGTCGAGGAAGTCAAGGCGGCTGGTCCGTCAGTGTGACGCCGCGGCCGGGCTGACCGGTGACCCTCGCCCCACGGGATACAGTCGGGCGGGATCACTGGAAGGGGTGCCACGTGGGGCTTCGGGACCTCGCCTACACGCTCTACGAGCGGAGGCTGCTGGCATCCATCGACCCCGAGCAGGCCCCGCACCACGTCGGTGTCATCCTCGACGGCAACCGGAGATGGGCGAAGGCCTCAGGCACGTCGGCGAGCACCGGCCACCGGGCCGGCGCCGACAAGATCGCCCGGCTGCTGGAGTGGTGCGACGAAGCCGGTGTCGAGCACGTCACGCTGTGGCTGCTGTCGACCGACAACCTAGCGAGGCCAGAACCTGAGCTCGCGCCGCTGCTGGCGATCATCGAAGAGGTGGTCACCGAGCTGGCGGCCGGCGGGCGCTGGCGGATCCACCCGGTCGGCGCGCTCGACCTGTTGCCGCAAGAGACCGCCGAGGTGCTCAAGTCGGCCGCAGCCCAGACCCGCAGCGTCGAAGGCCTGATGGTCAACGTCGCGGTCGGCTACGGCGGCCGGCAGGAGATCGCCGACGCCGTCCGGTCACTGCTTGCCGCACACTCCGAACGCGGCACACCGATGGAAGACCTGGCCCGCGACCTAGCGGCCGACGACATCCAGGAGCACCTCTACACCAAGGGGCAGCCCGATCCTGATCTGGTGATTCGCACCTCCGGTGAGCAGCGGCTCTCCGGCTTCATGCTCTGGCAGAGCGCCCACAGTGAGTACTACTTCTGTGAGGCTTACTGGCCCGACTTTCGCAGGGTCGACTTCCTGCGTGCCCTGCGTTCGTACGCACAACGGCACCGCCGCTACGGCAACTGAGTCAGGGTGCGCCTACGTAAGCGGCATTCCGGTCGCGTCGACCAACGGGTGGCGCGGTGCGAGCCGTAGGTCGTTGAGGTCGTAGCCGAACGCCTTCGCCCGGTCCTGGTAGAGCCGGTGCGCCTTGACCGCACCGCGGTGGCTGGCGTGCAACAGCTCGGGCCACTGCGTCTCGTACACATCGCTGCTGCTGCCGTCGACGCTGCCGACGTCGACCTCACCGGGCATCGACAGAAACTCGGTGACCTCGGCCATCGTCGACTTCGGGTCCGCCAGCAGCCACTCGTAGCTGACCACGTGGACGCGCGTGAGGTGGGCGAGGTCGTCTCGTGCGACGTCGTGCCCGCTGAACCAGTTCTCCATCAGTTTGGGCAGTGACGTGCGACGTCGCCACTTGCGGGTCGCCAACGTGACGGTGACCGGATGACGCACGATGAACACGAAGGACGCCGTGGGAAAGAGGTTTTGCAGGAAGCGACCCATGATCAGGTTCAGCGGTGACTTCTCGATCAGGAACCGCCGTTCGGAATCCCAGTAAGGCTGCCAGGCGTCCCAGAGCTGCTGTGCGCTTTCGGAGGTGGCCAGCGGCGAAGTCTCGGTCAGATGCGCCTGCGAATTGAGGGCGAACCGGCCTGACCCCCCGAAGCGCTCGGCGGGTGGGTAGACCGCCTGCACGTGCTGACCCTCGTCCTCGGGGACGCCGGTGCCGGCGAGGCCGGTGGCGTCTGGGTGAGAGGCCAGCAGTCGGGCGAGCAGCGTGGTTCCGCTGCGGTGCAGACCGCCGACGAAAACCAGCCGCTGAGCGTCGGTGAGGAAGTCGCCCACGACGCCCCTTTCCGCTGGTCGCTCACTGCCCAGTTGGCTGCCACTGGAGTGGCCGCCCGTCGCTTGGCCTGCCGCCGGAGTCTAGTAGCGCCCGGCGTGGCGGCGGTCGGTTCGGGGAGCCTCGTCGTAGCGTCGGCGGAGGGGCGGGCGCCCGACCAGCCCACACGGGAGGCCATCAACTGTGGAGCGTCGGACCTTCGTTCTGGACACCTCGGTGCTGTTGTCCGATCCCGCCGCGTGGATGCGGTTCGACGAGCATGAGGTCGTGCTCCCGGTCGTTGTGATCACTGAGCTCGAGGCCAAACGCTCCCATCCTGAGCTCGGGTACTTTGCGCGTACTGCGTTGCGGATGCTCGACGATCTACGGGTGGCGCACGGGCGTCTCGACGAGCCGCTGCCGATCGGTGAGCGTGGTGGTGTGCTGCGCGTCGAGCTCAACCACACGGACCTGTCGGTCCTACCGCCTGGCTTTCGGCTCGGCGACAACGACACGCGCATCTTGGCGGTGGCGCGCACGCTTGCCGCCGAAGGCCGTCACGTCACCTTGGTGTCCAAGGACCTTCCGATGCGGGTCAAAGCCTCAGCGGTCGGGCTCGACGCCGAGGAGTACCTCGCTGAGTGGGCCGTGGAGTCCGGGTGGACGGGCATGGCCGAGATCGAGGTCGACGCGGACACCCTCGACCGGCTCTACCACGAGGAGCGGATCGACCTCGACTTCGCGCGTGACCTGCCGTGCCACACGGGGCTGGTGATGTTGTCCGACCGTGGGTCTGGTCTGGGTCGGGTGACGCCGGAGAAGCAGGTGCGCTTGGTTCGCGGTGACCGGGAGGCGTTCGGTCTGCACGGTAGGAGTGCCGAGCAACGCATCGCCCTCGACCTCCTGCTCGACCCTGACGTCGGGATCGTCTCGCTCGGTGGGCGGGCAGGCACCGGCAAGTCAGCGCTCGCACTGTGCGCTGGCCTTGAGGCCGTCCTTGAGCGCGGTCACCACCGACGCGTCGTGGTCTTTCGCCCTCTCTATGCCGTCGGTGGGCAAGAGCTCGGCTACCTGCCGGGTACCGAGAACGAGAAGATGAACCCCTGGGGCCAGGCCGTCTTCGACACCCTTTCGGCGATCACGACGACCGAGGTCGTCGAAGAGATCGTCGACAGAGGGATGCTCGAGGTGCTGCCGCTGACGCACATCCGCGGACGGTCGTTGCACGACGCATTTGTGATCGTCGACGAAGCGCAGTCGCTCGAGCGCAACGTGCTGCTCACGGTTCTGTCGCGGATCGGCCAAGGCTCACGCGTCGTCCTGACGCACGACGTCGCCCAGCGCGACAACCTGCGGGTGGGACGCCACGACGGCATCGTCGCTGTGGTCGAGAAGCTCAAAGGCCATCCGCTGTTTGCGCACGTGACACTGACGCGTTCGGAGCGATCGCCGATCGCAGCACTCGTCACCGAGATGCTCGAGGACGTCAGCCTCTAGCCCCCTTTAGCCCCCTCTCGCAACTTCTCGCAATGAGTGAGTTGGCCGCCCCTATAGGGGCGCTGAAGTCACTCGCTGTCGGGTCGTACGGTGGGCGATGTGGCGTACTGGGACTACCTGACCTACCTCGGTCATGCCACCGTCCTCGTCGAGGTTGATGGCGTGCGGGTGATGACCGACCCGGTTCTCCGCCAGGGCGCTGCCCTGCTGCACCGCATGCCAAACGCCGCTGACCTACGTCAGTACACCGACGTCGACCTGGTCGTCATCTCGCACCTGCACCACGATCACTTGGACCTCCCATCGCTGCGGATGCTGCGCGACGACCCGCTGATCGTCGTTCCGCAGGGCGCCGAGCGGTGGATGCGCAGCAAGGGATTCACCAACGTCTCTGAGATGGCACCGGGTGACGTGCTTAGCTACCGCGGGGTCACGGTGCGCGCGACGATCGCGGTGCACTCGGGCAAGCGGGAGCCGCGCGGCCCGGTGGCGCTCGCGGTCGGCTACGTCCTCGAAGCGGGTCCAGCAACGGTCTACTTCGCCGGTGACACCGACATCTTCCCTGGGATGGCTGACCTCGTTCTGGGTGAGCTTGACGTGGCGCTGATCCCGGTGTGGGGCTGGGGGCTGGTGCTGGGCGACGGCCACCTCAATCCGCAGAGTGCGGCGGACGCCGTCGCCCTCCTGAAGCCGAGGTACGCCGTTTCGATCCACTGGGGGACGCTCGCCGTAGCAGGGCTGCACCGGCTCAAGTTCCAGCGCATGGCGAACCCGCCGCACGACTTCGCTGAGGCGGTGGCCAAGCTTGATCTCGATACCGAGGTGCTCATCACCCACCCCGGTGAGCGCATCGCCTTCGAGCCGTAGTTCCAAGAACGACGCGTTCACCCGCGCTGACGCAACAATCTCAGGGAGCATCCTGTGGAAGTGGCGCAAGGACGCCTTCCGCGCCGACATCTGACCCGAAGGCCGCGCTCGGATGAATGTGGAGGTTGTTGCCCTAGTGCGGGTCAACGCGTCGCTCTTGATGGGGACGGGCTAGCCGGTCGACGTCGAGCGCGGTGTCGAGCTCGTCGGCGGTGACGCGTCCAGCATCTATCAGTGACTGTGCAGCTTCGCGGATGGTGACACCGCGGGCAGCCGCATCTTTGACGACCGAGGCGGCTGCGTCGTAGCCGACGAGCAGGTTCAGGGATGTGGCAATGGCGGGGGAGGACTCCGCCGACATGCGCAAGCGCGCTGGGTCGGTGGTGATGCCAGGCACGAGATGGAGGAGAGCCTCGGCGCTGCCCGCGATCAGCCGCGCGCTGTCGACGACGTTGCAGCCAATCAGCGGCATCGCGGTGTTGAGCTGGAACGCCGAAGTCGTCGCGCCGAAGGCAACAGCGGCGTCCAGCCCGACGACGTGCATGCACGCTTGGATGACGGCCTCAGGGACGACCGGATTCACCTTGCCGGGCATGATGCTGGACCCGGGCTGCACCGCGGGCAGCGTGATCTCGGCGAGGCCGGTGTGGGGGCCCGAGCCCATCCATCGCAGGTCGTTGCAGATCTTCACCAGCGAGAGCGCGATTCCGCGCAGGACGCTGGACACCTCAACGAGCGCGTCGCGCGCCGACTGCGCCGCCATCTGCGAGCGCGGAGCGGTGAGCGCGATGGCGGTCCGCTGCGTGACGCCGGCCAACGTCTGTTCGGCGAAACCCGCTGGCGCGTTGAGCCCGGTGCCGACTGCAGTTCCGCCGAGGGGAACCTCCAACAGCCGCGGCACGGCTGACTCGACCCGCGAGATGCCGCCGCGCACTTGGCCGGCGAAGCCATCGAACTCCTGACCCAGCGTGACCGGTGCGGCGTCCATGAGGTGGGTACGCCCCGGCTTGACGACGTCCGCCCACTCCCGGCTTCGCACGAGCAGGGCGTCCTCGAGGCCCTGCAGGTTTGGCACGAGCGCATCACGCAGCAGCAATGCGACCGCGAGATGGATGGCAGTGGGAAAGGTGTCGTTACTCGACTGCGACGCGTTGACGTGGTCGTTCGGATGTACGTCGACGCCGGACGCGTCGCTGGCCAGGTGTGCGACGACTTCGTTGACGTTCATGTTGGTCGAGGTGCCCGAACCGGTCTGGAAGCGGTCGACGGGGAACTGGTCGTCGTGGTGTCCGGACGCCACGGCGTCCGCCGCGGTGATGATCGCGTAGGCGATGGAGCGGTCGATGATGCCGAGCTCGGCGTTGCAGTCGGCGGCCGCAGACTTGATCACCGCAAGCGCATGGATGATCTCGCTGCTGACCGGCTGACCGCTGATCGAGAAGTTGTGCACCGCCCGCTGGGTGCTGGCGCCCCAGAGGGCATCGGCGGGGACATTGACCTCGCCCATGCTGTCGTGCTCGACCCGTGTCTCGTCGCTGCTCACCTGCACACCGTACGACCCAGCGGCGATGAGCGGGCGAGCGACGGGCTCAGCAGGGTAGGTAGTAGGTCAGTAGGTCGGCCGACTGTGGCGGGAAAAGCGTGTTCATCAGGTCTGCCCGACGTCCGAGGTACGCATCCGGGTAGCGGTCCTCGAGCCCAGCTGCGCCGCATCCGAACAGCAGCGAGCCGAGAGCGTCGACCGGCAGTCCAGACCCTCCGGTGGAGATCGGGGCTTGCATCGGGCCGCCCGCTTCGACGCGGAGCCCCTGGTCGCCCCAGTGGAGGCGTAGGTGTGACCCCCAGAACGAGATCAGCGTCGAGCCTTCAGCATTTCCACTGTCGCGCAGGCGTCGCAGCAACACTGGCTCCAGTGCGGTCATGAGAAGACTCGGGTCTTCGATCCGCAGGTAGTACCACTGGGTCCGCTCCACGTCCGCTGTGCGCTCAGCCAGCCCTGGCACATGTGGACGGATGTTGACGCGAACAGATCCATCGTCATCGGTGAGCCCAAGGGCGTGAGCCAAAAGCGCGTCCGTCGCCCCGGCGCTGGTACTGGCGATCTCTCCGATCGCAACGAATCCGTCGGCGGCGAGTACCCGTGCCACGCCAACCGCATTGCCTGAAGCGTCGCGGCCCAGGGCTTGCTTGCTTGACACGTGGGTGAGGATCCACCGCCAACGGTCGTCGCTGTGGGGAACCGCGACGTCGAACTTCGACTGCAGCTGCTCCTGTAGGGCGTGGCATGTCGCGATGTCGTCGGTCGTCGCCGTGCTGACGCTGAACTCAGGCGGGGCCTCGATTCCAGGAGTGACCGTGGCCCACGGGTGCATGGGAACTGAGTACACGTACCCGAACTGTCGGTAGAAGTTCGGGATCCCGATCATCACCTGGATTACCTGACCACGTGCCTTCGACAGCACATGGCATCGATGCATCAGTGCGCGCACGTAGCCGCGGCCCTCGGCCTCTGTGGCTGTTGCGACCATCTCGATCTGTCCAGCCGGTAGCACCACGTCGCCGATGCGCACAGACTCGTTGAGCAGAGTCGCAATCGAGACGACACGCCCATCAAGTTCGACGACACTCATTCCGTCGAGCCCACCTGGCGTGTTTGCGACGAGCTCGAGGTCGACGGCGTCGTCTGCACCTTCGCGGTCGGTCTCGATCTGGATCATGGTCGGGACGTCCTCAGCGCGGGCCATGCGGACGATGGCACCGTCCGGGAGCGTGGTGGTGCTGGCGTCTTCGGACATGGGGGCCAGTCTGCCGACGTCCGGTCGACGTGTCGCGTGATTTCTGCGACAGAATCGGGTGCCTACAGGGTGGGGGTTGGCGGGGCTTGGCACGCCCACCGACCTAGCTAGTTGCGGATGGCCGAGCAGCCGATAGGGGGTGTCGTCCGGAAGCAACGGAAGCAATGGGAGCAGTCAGGACAGACGAAGTCGGGCATGAGGTAAGCCTTTGCACCCAGGCACCCGGGCACCCAGGCACCCGGGCACCCAGGCACCCAGGCACCCAGGCACCCGGGCGTACGCCAGGCATCCGGGTTTACGCCAGGGTCAGGCGTCCGCCGGGGCGCCGACCTGAGACTTGCATGAGTCGGAGCGCCCGGAGGGGGTCCGAGAGCTCATGCAACTCTCACCTCGAGTCGCGCACCCGGACCTCCAATCCACGAGGGCGCACCCAGGAGGTCCGCGCGCGCCTGACTTGGGCTTTGCGCCATCGCCGGGAACAGCCCCGGGGATCACCGACGATCTCCGCATAGGTGAATCGCAGCACGATCAGGCCGAGGTCGGACTCCATCCACTCCTGTCTCAGCTTTTCTCGCCACAGCACATCCGGCTCGTCGTACTTGCCGTGCCCATCAACCTCCACCGCGATCCCCAGCGCCAGCCAGAGGAGGTCGGGGCGGATCTCACGGCCATCCAGACGTAAGGGAAGGTTGCATTCCGGTGGCGGGATCTCGTCGGTGAGCAGCTCTCCGCGACATCTGGACTCCAACGGTGACTCGACGTGTTGATCGGCCCACTCGATCGCGCACCGGGCGCGGTGCAGATGTCGGACGGATCCACGGCCGGCGAGGTCCTCACGCAGATCGCCTCGACGGACCCCACGGCGTAAGGCGGCGTCCAGGACGATGAGCGACTCAGGGACGGGCAGATCCAGCGCGACGTCGACGACACTTCGTACCAGCGAGGTCACCCAGATGCCCTGGTGACGTACGACGTCATGCTCGGCGAGCCGGCCGAACCGTACTCGCGTGCCTAGCGGACGGCTGCGGCCAGGAGGTCGGATGAACTCAGGCTTGTCAGGGATCGCGCTCACCGGAAGCCCCCAGACCAGCGTTGCCGTTCGGAGCGCGGCCACCTGGTCGGGGCCGGCCAGACTGGCCGCCGCCTGGATGTGGGCCTGTCGTGCCTGGTCCCACTGGTCTTCAAGACTCGGTGTGGCCAGCGCGTAGTGGCCGCGGCGCACGCGCACCAGCAACCCTTGCCGGACGTACCGCGCCAGATCGACCGACGTCAGGTCTCGGGCCAGCAGTTGGGCCCGGCTCGCACCACCGCCGCGCCCGTCGAGCCACTGGGCGACCTCTCGGGGCAGCTCGGGTGACGGATCCACGGACGCGATCTTGGGTGGTTACGGCAGCCGGTGTGGTGAATTCAGGCGCCCTGTGGAAAAGAACCAGGCTCGAGATGCGACTTGCATGAGCCTGTTGACCCGAATCCGGGCCGTGCGTTCATGTAAGTCGCATCTCGGAACCGGCAACCGTCAGTCGACGAGGCGACGACGAAGCTGACGAACGGCCCCCCACCACATCAAGAGGGCGAAGACAACCAAGAAGGCAAAGTTGTATAGGTCGGCTGGCCAGTCCCAGCCGAAGCAGGCGGCTCGGACTAGTTCCACGCAGTGGTACAGCGGGTTGAACTGCGCAGCGAACTGCAGGCCAGCTGGCAGGTTGCTGATGGGGAAGAACGTTCCGGCAACCAGGAAGAGGGGCGTCAAGACGATGGAGGTCACGTAGGTGGTCTCATCAATCGTCTTGATGATCGCCGAGACCCACATTCCGAAGAACGCGAACCCAAGCCCGGTGACAAATCCGATGAACGGTACGAGCAACATTCCCCACGTCGGGGTCAGCCCGAAGAAGAAGGTGACCACCAAGGGGAACGACCCGTAGAAGCCGGCTTTGGCTGCGATCCACGAACCCTCGGCGAGTGCAAGTTCATCGACACTGACGGGTGCAGCAAGCAAGGCGTCGTAAGTGCGTTGGAACACCCGGCGCACGTACGTATTGAACATCCCGGGAAACGCAGAGGCGAAGAGAACAGCGGTGGCTACCGAGCCCGTTCCGACGAACTCGACATACGAGATGCCGTCTACCTGTGCGACGAGGGTGCCGATCCCCAGTCCGAACGCCAGAAGGTAGATCACTGGCTGCACAACGGATGACGATGTCGTCGACAGCCAGTAGCGCTTGAAAAGCGTGAGTTCGCGGTTCCACACACCCTCGAAGGTTGCCCACTCGTAGCGTCGGAATCCGCGGGCTCCGTGGGACGCGCTCCTCACTCCAGCACCTCACCCGTCAGTAGCACGAAGACGTCTTCGAGCGTGGCGGGGCGATGGACGCCGTCGCCAAGCTCGCTGAGAAGGTCGCGGGGGGCTCCCTCCGAGCGGAGCACGGCGATGGACGGACCGGTGCGTCGGGTGGCTAGGCCAGCAGACTGGGCGGCACGCTCGATGTCAGCGAGCCGGTCGGGAGGGCCGTAGTACTCAGTGGCGCGGTCACCGACGTGCAGCTCGCGGAGTCTCTGTGGGGTTCCGCGGGCGACGACCGCGCCGTGAGACATGACGGCGACGTCGTCAGCAAGCCGTTCGGCCTCCTCGATGTAGTGCGTTGACATCAGCACCGTCGTTCCCTGCGAGCGGAGCGCATCGATCAGCGACCACAGCTCTTGCCTCACCTGTGGGTCGAGTCCGACGGTCGGCTCGTCGAGTAGCACCAGCTCAGGAGTGTGGACCAACCCTCGCGCGATCAGTAGTCGCCGCTTCATCCCCCCTGATAGCTCGGTCACCTTGGAGTCGCGCCGGTCACGCAGCTGGGCGATCGCGAGTCCGCGCTCGACGGCAGACTGGCGTTCGCGCCTCGGTACTCGGTACAGCACGGCGAACATCATCAGGTTCTGTTCGACGGTCAATTCGGTATCGAGATTGTCGATCTGTGGAACAACACCCATCTGGGCGCGGGCCTGCTTGGAACTCGTCAGGATGTCGTAGCCAAGCACTTCGATCGCTCCGGAAGACGGCTTCGTTTGCCCGGTAAGCATGCGCATGGTGGTTGACTTGCCGGCGCCGTTCGGGCCCAACAGGCCGAGGACGATGCCGCGCGGGACGCTCAGTGAGAGGCCGTTGACCGCAGTGATCGCACCGAACTTCTTGACGACGTGATCGAGGACGATCGCGTTGTCGCTGCTCAGAACTGCACCGCCGCGTACTTGCGCAGCTTGCCGAGCCGGTGATCGCTCTCCATAAATCGGATCGTTCCACTCTTGCTGCGCATCACGAGCGTTTGTGTGGTGGCACCTTCGGCGTGGAACCGGACGCCATGCAGCAACTCGCCGTCCGTGACGCCGGTGGCGGCGAAAAAGCAGTTGTCGCTACTGACGAGGTCATCGGTGGAGAGCACCCGCGTGAGGTCATGACCGGCATCGATCGCCTTCTGGCGTTCGTCATCATCGGTGGGCCAGAGCCTGCCTTGGATCACGCCCCCAAGGCACTTGATCGCGACGGCGGAGATGATTCCCTCGGGGGTGCCCCCGATCCCCAGCAACAGATCGACGCCGGTGTCTTCGCGACACGCCATGATCGCGCCGGCGACGTCGCCGTCGGAGATGAACTTGATGCGGGCGCCGGTGTCGCGGATCTCTTGCACAAGGGAGTCGTGACGGGGACGATCGAGAATGCAGACGGTGACGTCTTGCACATCGATCTTCTTGGCCTTCGCTACCCGGCGAATGTTCTCCTTCGCGGGGATGCGGATGTCGACGACGGCCGCCGCCTCTGGCCCCGCAGCTAGCTTCTCCATATAGAACACCGCCGAAGGGTCGAACATCGTCCCGCGTTCGGCGACCGCGATCACCGAGAGTGCGTTGTTCATTCCCTTGGCTGTCAGCGTCGTGCCGTCGACCGGGTCGACGGCGACGTCGACATCGGGGCCGGTTCCGTCGCCCACTTTCTCACCGTTGAACAACATCGGAGCGTCGTCCTTCTCGCCCTCACCGATGACGACGGTTCCGTTCATACTCACGGTGTTGATGAGGGCGCGCATCGCGTTCACGGCGGCGCCGTCCGCGCCGTTCTTATCGCCACGGCCTACCCACCGGGAGGCTGCGACGGCGGCTGCTTCGGTGACGCGCCCCAACTCGAGCCCCAGGTTGCGGTCGGGCGTCTCGGGCGTGTTGGTGTGGTCGGTCACGGTGGTCCCCTCGGGTCGGCTGCTCTCGATCGTATCGGGGTCGCTGGTCTACTACATCGGGCTGATTGCCAGATCGGTGGCCTTGACCGACGCCCAGAGCAGCACACCTGGTGCGATACCGAGGTCGCTGACGGCGTCACCGGTGACCTCCGCAACGAGGTGGCGAGGCCCGTGCCCCTGATCGGCCGCCTTGAGCGTGATGCGCACGCGCCCGCCCAATATGTGGACATCAGAGACGCGTACCGGCCAGAGGTTTCGCGCGCTTGCGGACGGTACTGCGTTGAAGAGCATGACGGTCGTTGGGGGGCCGCTAGCCAGGCCTTGAGTGCCCTCGGCGGGCAGCTCGGGGGCGGTCACGTAGCCACCGTCGTCGAGGGCGATGCGCCCCTCGCCCGTCACCCGTCCCGTCCAGGCATTGAGATTGAGGAGCTGGGCCACCCAACGGGACCCGGGTCTGCGTACGAGCTGGTCCGGAACCGCATCCTGAACCACTCGGCCCTCTGAGAGGACCACGACCCGAGATGCGATCGTGAGGGCCTCGGCGGGATCGTGGGTCACAAGCAGTGTGGCGCCGCGGAAGTCTTGCAGGTGGCGCCGAAGAATCGACTGCACCTCACCGCGCGCCACGGCATCGAGGGACGCGGTTGGCTCATCAAGTAGCAGGACGTCTGGGTCGATGGCCAACGCCCTGGCGAGCGCGACGCGCTGCGCCTGCCCGCCCGAGAGAGTGGTCGCCCGTCGGTTGGCCAGCTCGTCGATCTCTAGTCGCTGAAGGACGCTCCTGGCGATGGGCTCGGCGTTCGCCCTTCGTATTCCCGCGGCGCGTAGCCCGTAGGCAACGTTGCCGAGCACTGAGAGGTGGGGGAAGAGAGCGCCTTGCTGCGGTACATACGCGACCCTTCGCCGGGCAGGGGGGCTGTCGGTCACGTCGCGATCGCCGACCGTTACCCGTGCATCCGGGCCAGGATCGACCAAGCCAGCCAGGGTCCGTAAGAGCGTGGTCTTGCCGGCGCCGTTCGGCCCGAGCACTGCGACCACCGTTGCGCAGTCGACGTTCAGGTCAACGTCGAGCCTGGTGATCGTCTCAGAACGAATGTGCGTACGAACGGAGAAGCCGGTCATGAGATGGTCGGATTGCGGAGCGGGCTTAGCCAGTGTGAGCGCAGCGTTACGATTACCGTTGCGCTGATCACCAACAGCACGATGCTGATGGTGAGTGCGCCGTCTGGGTTGGTGGGAAGGATCTCGTAGACGGCGAGCGGCATGGTCTGCGTGACTCCGGCGATGCTGCCCGCGAAAGTGATGGTCGCTCCGAACTCACCGAGCGCCCTGGCCCAGGCAAGAGTGGCGCCCGAGAGCAGGGCAGGTCGGCAGAGCGGAAGCGTCACGGTGCGAAACACGTGCCAGGGTGAACCCCCGAGCGTCTCCGCCACGTCCTCGTACTGCTCGTCCAGGGCTACAAATGCGGCCTCAACGGTGAGAACAAGAAACGGTAGAGAGACGAATGCCGCAGCCATTACCGTGGCCGCGGTCGTAAATGGGAGCGTTACTCCTAGGAGTTCGAGCGCGCCTCCGAACAAGCCGCGGGGGCCGAAGGCCAGCAGCAGTGCGACCCCCCCCACCACGGGCGGCAGGACCATCGGTACGAGTACGAGACTGCGAACGAGCGCACGACCGGGGAACTCCACGCGGGCGAGCACCCAGGCCAAGGGGACCCCCACAACCAGGCAGATCGCGAGCGCCCCCGTTGAGGCGATCAGCGAGACGCCGAGGGCCTCGAGAACGAGGGATTGCCTGAGGGTGGAGACCATGTCGCCCCATGGGGCTCGAATGACGAGTCCAACCAGCGGAAGCAGCAAGAAACCACCTGCACCCGCCGCGAGAACGAGCAGGGCGACAGGTGGTCTGTTACGGCGCCCTAAAGCCATACTCGTCCAGGATCTGTTGGGCCTCGTCGGTGATGAGAAAGTCAACGAACTTTTGCGCCAGGTCAGCGTTCTCCGAAGTGTTGAGTGTGACCGCGGGGTAGGTAGCGACGACGTTGTAGCGCTCAGCGATCGGCACTGACTCGATCTCGGCGTCCGACGCGATGGCGTCGGTGACGTAGACAACGCCGGCGTCGGCGCCGCCGATCGCGACTCGCGTCACGACCGCCTTGACCTCGGTCTCCTCCGACACAGGGCCAACGGCGATCCCGGCCTTGTTGAATGCCTCGAGTGCGTACCCTCCAGCTGGCACTTCCGGACCGGCGAGCGAGACTTTGACTTCGGGGTCGGCCAAGTCAGTGATCGACTCGATGCCGGCGGGGTTGCCGGTCGGGACGATGATTGTCAGACGGTTGTGCGCGAACACCGTCGGATCTTCTGAGCTGGGTTGGAGCGTCTCCAAGCTTCCGGTTCCGGCAAGCGCCAAGACGTCGGCCGGTGCGCCTGAGTCGGCTTGGGCGACCAGCTCTTGCGACCCTGCGAACGAAAACCGCAGCTCGACTCCTGGCTCTTGGCTGCTGAACGCCGTGCCGATCTCGGGGAAGGCGTCGGTCAGCGATGAGGCAGCGAGCACTGTCAGTGTGGTGGTCGCTTCACCTCCCGCTGATGAGCTGTCAGAACTACACCCCGCAATCGCCAGGCTGCTGGCCAGCGAGACGGCGATGAGCGAGCCTCTGCGCTTCATGGCAGCTGAACCACGACGGAGGGGGCCTTCACGAGAGCGACGACTTCCACGCCTGGTGCCAACCCGAGCTCTTCCACTGCTTCTCGGGTCATCAGCGAGACCACGCGGTGTGGTCCAGCCTGGATGTCGACCTGGGCGACGACGCCGTCGGCCTGAACGCGCGTTACGAGCCCGGGGAAAGCATTGCGCGCCGACGTTCGCGGAGTATCGAGTTCGTCGGCCAATGACGCAGCGAAGGCGGCGAGGTCGGGCCCTGCGACGATCCGTCGACCGTTCGCGCCGCGTTGGGTGACCAGCCGACCGGCGTCCGCCCAACGCCGTACCGTGTCTGGGCTGACGCCGAGCAATCTGGCGGCGTGGCTCAGGGAGTAGTCAGCGGTAGAGCTCATCTGCGCGAGAATAGCACTAATTGCACCGCGAATACGTTGAATAGCGGGGATTTTGTGCGTGAATGCGCCCGGACGCCCCTGGGCGGCGAGGACGAGCCTCTTGCGGGAAGATAGAGCTATGTCAGCCCCGCCCCAGGCACCTCCGCGCAAACGCCAGCGCGGCTTCGAAACGATTCGCGACATGGTCCTGTCGATGTCAGTGGTCGGCGCCGTGGTCGTCGGGGTGTTCTGGACGGTGGCTTGGCAGCGGCCAGAGGTACAGGGTCCGGTGCGCCCGATGGTCGACGTCGAACAGGTCTTTACCGATGTGCGCCTGGGCGACACCTTCCCGGTACTCGAGCCGGTAGATCTGCCGGAGAGCTGGACGGCCACCAGTGCGTGGTTCGACACCGCGGAGGTCTCTGGAGCCATCGGTGGTGGCGTCCTGCACGTCGGCTATCTGACGCCGGGCGGCTCGTACGCCGAAGTACGCCAAACCGACGGCGATGCTGAAGCCGCCATCGACGAGTGGGTCGACGGGGGCGTCTCTGTCCAGGAGGTTGCCATCGCCGACGTGGTGTGGCGAGTGGTCGAGTCAGCGGAGACCGGCAAGCAGGGCCTCGTACTCAGCGATCGCGGCGTCACAATCGTGGTGACTGGCAAGGCGGAGATGGACGAACTTGCGTTGTTGGCTGGTTCGCTGCGCTAGAACTCGCTGCGCCAGAACGTCATCGAGATCGTCTGCGTCACGCCTCGCCCGCAGCGCCAGAGTTGGGTGCCGCAGCCTCCAGACGAGCGCGGGCGCCGTCGAGCCAGGTCTGACAGATCGTGGCGAGTTCTTCACCGCGTTCCCAGAGCGCGATCGAGCGCTCGAGTGTCAACCCGCCGCCCTCAAGCTGCTTAACGACATTGATCAGTTCGTCACGCGCGGCCTCGTAGCCGATCTCGGGGGCGCTGTTGTCCGGTGTGCTCATGGCTCTCCATCGGTGGTCGCGGTGAAGCTGCCGCCGGCGACGCGGACGAGCAGCGCCGACTGCGGAGCGGGAGGGTTTCGGACGACTGCGCCGTCCCGGGACTGGACCAGGGCATAGCCGCGGTCCAGCGTCGCCTGAGGGGAGAGAGCGCGCACCCGAGCCCTGGTGTGAGTGAGCTCGGTGTGCGCATGCTCGAGCCGGCCGCCAAGAGCACGGCGACTTCGACGGACGAGGTCGTGGACTGTCTGCTCATGGGCTTCGACCAACGTCACAGGGGTGGCCAGGACAGGGCGGCTGCGCAGCTGGTCGAGACCAAGCTGTTCGGCGGCGAGCCGCGCGCTCACCGCCTCGACCATGCGACGCCGTGCGGCGGCGACGGCTTCCAGTTCGAACTCGACATCGGGCACGACTTTGCGGGCTGCGTCAGTGGGGGTGGACGCGCGCACGTCGGCGACGAGGTCGAGCAGGGGGGTGTCCTGCTCGTGACCGATGGCGCTGACGACCGGGGTGGCGGCATTGGCCACCGCCCGGATGAGCCCCTCTTCGGAGAACGGCAAGAGGTCTTCGACTGAGCCGCCACCGCGGGTGATGACGATGACATCGACGGCGGTATCGGCGTCGAGCTGTTGGAGGGCGGCGGTGACCTGCGCCGCCGCGGTCGGTCCTTGGACGGCGACCTCTCGAGTGTGGAATGTGACCGATGGCCACCTACGTCGAGCGTTCTCGACCACATCCCGCTCGGCAGCCGATCCGCGTCCGCAGATCAAGCCGACCCCGCGTGGCAAGAATGGCAGCGGTTTCTTGCGGTCGGCTGCGAAGAGACCCTCGGCGGCGAGGGTCGACTTCAGTCGTTCGAGCCTGGCGAGCAACTCGCCGAGGCCGACGTGGCGGATTTCTCTGGCCGAGAGCGAGAAGGTGCCGCGGGCGGCGTAGAAGGAAGGTTTGGCAAAGATGACGACGCGGTCGCCCTCGGTGATGGCGGGCTCGGCTGCGTCGACAACTCGTTTGGAACACGTCACGGTGACCGACAGGTCTGCGGCGGTGTCGCGCAGGGTGAGGAAGACCATTCCGGCACCGGGTCGTCGACTCAGCTGGGCCACCTGCCCCTCAACCCAGATCGGCCCGAGGCGGTCGATCCAGCCAGCGACAGCCTGCGCCACCGTGCGGACGGCTGCTGGTTGATCAACGGAGGTCTGGATAGCCACGGCGCCGAGCGTTCGTGGCGGGACTGACACTGGTGATGACCTCTCGGAAATGTGGGTCGTTGGTTTGACACCTACCATGGGGCTATGGCCTCCTCCCAACGTCGCGTCCTGCTCGCCGCCCCCC
>JAJAYM010000302.1 GCA_027117675.1 Actinomycetes bacterium
GACCAGCGCTGAGTTGCCAACTGCTGGCCGACGCAGCCGACGCGGCCGGCGGCGGGCGTGGGTCGCTGCCGGTGTTGTGCTGGCTGTGGTGGGATCGGCTGGTGCCGGCTTCGCCGCGGGGACCGTCGTCGGTGGGGGTGGAACCCAGCCTGAGGACGTCCTGCCGGACTCGCTGGTGGCCTACATCGACGTCGACCTCGATACAGCAGCGCAGCAGAAGATCAACCTGGTGCGCCTCCTCGGCCGGTTCCCCCAGGTCGAAGAGCAGTACGGCCGTGAGCCCGACATCCGCGCCGTTGTCGTCGACTGGCTGGTGCAAGGCACCGAGCTGGCGGAGGCGGACGTTTCGGAATGGATCGGTGACCGGGTCGGGGCCGGCCTCAGCTGGGACGCAGAGGCGCAGGCGCTCACCCCGGTCGCCGCTATCTCGGTGACCGACGAGGACGAAGCGGTGGCCGACCTAGGGCGGATTCTCGAGCCGGACCAGATAGCCGAAAGTGATGGCTACCTGGTGCTCACCGGAGACTTGTTCGGGGCATTGGACGACCTTGATCTCGACGGACTGGTCGGCGCCGACGTGCCGGGCGCGCAAACCGCCGCCGAGGTTGTTGATGCCGGCCAGGCCGCCCCCTTGGCGCAGTCAGCTGCTTTCACCAACGTCTTCGACCATCTTGATGACGGGTTGCTCTCGATGTACGTCGACAGTGCGGGCATTGCTGCGGCCGGTGAGCAGATCGCCGGCGCGCTGGGGCTGGGCACCCCAGCCCTGAGCGAGGCATTGGCCGGCGCCGCCGACGCGGGGCAGGCCGGTGCGGTGCTTCGAGCCGAACCCAGTGCCCTTGAGTTGCTTGCCTGGACCAGCACCGGACCGCCTAGCGGTGCAGCGCCCGGCGAGTTGATGGCCACTCTTCCGGAGAGCACGCTGCTGGCCGTTGAGTTGACCGGGGGGAGCGCGTTGGTCGGCGATCGCTGGACGAAGACGATCGAAGATGCTCAGTTGGACGATCTGGCCCTCGATGAGCTCGATCGCACGCTGGCTGAGCTGGAGGCACAATATGGGATCACGCTCCCGGACGATCTGCAGACACTGCTCGGGGAAGACGTGGTGATGGCCGTCGACGGTGAGGCGTTGCTCACCGGCATTCCCGGGATCGGTCTTCGCTCGGTCACCGATCCAGCGGCCGGTGCGGACTTGGCCCAGACGATTCAGAACTCCCTTGCCGAGCTGACCGGCGGGTTCGGGATCACCGCCCTAGGGACCGCCGATGGCATGGTTGTCGCCAGCACCGACGACTACGCGGCTGAGCTCGAAGCAGGTGACGGCGCACTAGGTCTGGATCCGACCTACCAGAGCGCCCTGCCCGATGGCGCTGACGCCACCTCGCTGGTGTGGGCGGACCTTTCCGCTGTCCGAGGGTTTGTGGCGCTCGCAGCGCCAGAATCCGCGGGGATCGTCGAACCTCTGGAGGCGTTCGGCGCAACTCTCAGCTCCGACGATGGCGGGTCACTGCTCCGGGCCCGCTTGGTGTTTCGTGATGCGAGCGATTCGTGAGTAGCCGCACCCGCGAGGCCGTTTCGGTAGTGGCCGAGACCGTTGTGGTTGGCATCGTCGTCGGCGCGGTCATGGGGTTGATCTGGTGGTGGGTCGCCCCAACAGAGGAGTGGGTGGTCGTCGACGGCGGGCTGGTGCCGGTCGATCTCGGATTCACTGCCTGGTTCGCCGCTGACGGGTGGTTCTTGGTGTTAGGGGCGATCGCTGGAGTGGTGCTCACCCTAGCCACGTGGCGCCGTGGGCGTCGACACCCCGTCGGCCTCGTCATCGGAGTGATTCTCGGCGCTGGGCTCCTCGCTGTGACGGCGTGGGCATTGGGGGGAGTCCTCGGCCCCCCCGACCCACGATCGGTTGCCGAGTCGGCCGACCAGGGCACCAGGGTCGAGGGTGAGCTGGGCCTTCGCGCACTCGGCGTGCTGTGTGCACCTGCGCTGACGGCCCTGACCATGCTGGCCCTGCTGATCGCCAGCGCCCGCGTTGAACAGGCAGTCTTTGAGCCGCCGCCGGACCCGGCAGAGGCTCGGGTACCGCAGCAATCGTGGTAGGCCAACCTTCATAGACTGGATCCATGATCTCCCGCTTCGACCTCACTGGATCGGCGCGTGCCTCGGTCGATCCGCGCGACGTTCTGCCCCGCGCCGCGCTGAGCGTCGAGCTAGCTGTCGAGCAGGTTCGGCCACTGTGTGAGGACGTTCGTCAGCGCGGGTCGCTGGCCGTGCGCGAGATCACCGCGCGGTTGGACGGCGTTGACCTCGAGTCCGCCAGGGTGCCGGCGAGTGCTGTCGATGAGGCTGTGGCAGCGCTCGACCCGACGTTGCGCGCCGCCCTTGAGGAAGCCATCGCCCGGACGCGCCGGGTACACGAGGCACAGGCGCGCCACGACGTGACTGTCGACGTGGTGGCCGGCGGGCAGGTCACCGAGAGGTGGGTGCCGGTCAACCGTGTCGGGCTCTACGTGCCGGGTGGGCTAGTGGCGTACCCGAGCAGCGTTGTCATGAACGTGGTGCCTGCACAGGTGGCTGGCGTCACGTCCATCGCGGTCACCTCTCCACCGCAGCGTGCGAATCGCGGACTGCCGCACCCGGCCGTGCTCGCCGCTTGCGGCCTTCTGGGGATCGACGAGGTCTATGGAGTCGGTTGCGCGCAGGCGATTGCGATGTTCGCGTACGGAACCCAGGACTGCCAACGCGTCGATGTAGTGACCGGTCCAGGAAACATTTACGTGGCCGCGGCCAAACGCCACCTCAAAGGCATCATCGGGATCGACTCCGAAGCAGGCCCAACGGAGATCGGGATCCTCGCCGATGTGAGCGCCGACCCTCGATACCTGGCGGCCGACCTGATCGCCCAGGCCGAGCACGACGAGAACGCCTCCTGCCTCTTGGTCACCGATGATGCTGGACTGCTCGACGCCGTCGATCGCGAAGTTGCCGCTCAACTGCCGACCACTGCCCATCGCGAGCGAGTCGAGACCGCACTTACGAAGCAGAGCGCCTTCGTCCTTGTCGACGATCTGGACCAAGGGCTGCAGGTGGTCGACGAGTGGGCGGCCGAACACCTTGAGATCATCACCGTTGACGCCCAGGCGCGCGCCTACCGCGTCCGCAACGCGGGGGCCGTCTTCGTCGGCGCCTACTCGCCCGTCTCCCTCGGCGACTACCTCGCCGGCTCCAACCACGTGCTGCCAACCGGGGGTACCGCACGGCACACCGGTGGGCTCTCGGTGCAGTCCTTCCTTCGGGGTATCCACATCGTTGAGTACGACCAAGCAGCACTGGCGGCTTCGGCCCCCTACATCGACGCGCTGGGTGGAGCTGAAGACCTACCGGCTCACGTCGCTGCGGTTCGAGTGCGCGTGCCAAGGAACAGCTGATGGGTCTCGACGATCTGCCTTTGCGCGACAATCTGCGTGGTGAGAGTCCCTACGGTGCCCCACAACTAGATGTTGCGATCCGGCTGAACACCAATGAAAACCCATACGCGCCAGGTGGCGATATCACGGCTTCCATCAACGCCAGGACGTCGGCGGCCACCGCCGGGTTGAACCGCTACCCCGACCGCGATGTCGTCGAACTTCGCACCGCGCTCGCACGATACGTCGAAGACCGCACTGGCGAGCGCGTCGGCGCTGCCCAGGTGTGGCCAGCGAACGGGAGTAACGAAGTTCTGCAGCAGATCCTGCAAGCGTTTGGTGGTAGCGGACGCAAGGCGATTGGGTTTGAACCTTCGTACCCGATGCACCGGCTGATCTGCCGCGGCACAGGCACCGAGTACATACCGGTGGAGCCGGGAGCCGGCTTCGCGGTGACGGCCGAAGGAGTGCGCTCGGCTATCGCTCGGCACAACCCGGATGTCGTGTTCCTTTGCACGCCCAACAACCCCACAGGTACGGCCCTTGGGCCTGAAGTGCTCCAGGCGGCCTACACGGCGACCTGCGGAGTCGTCATTGTTGATGAGGCCTACGCTGAGTTCGGCGACAGCGCCAGTGCAGTCACGCTGTTGCCCGGCCGAGAGCGGCTGATCGTTGTTCGGACTTTGAGCAAGGCCCTTGAGCTTGCCGGCGCCCGGATCGGCTATGCGGTGGCGAATGAGGCCGTCGTCGACGCACTTCAACTCGTCCGACTGCCTTACCACCTGTCGTCCATCACCCAGGCCGTCGGTCTTGCCGCCCTGGAGCACACCGACGAGTTGCTCAACTGGGTCGACGAACTGAAGAGGCAGCGTGATCGGATGGCCGCTGGTCTGGACCAGCTGGGTTACGTCGTCTATGCCTCCGAAGCCAACTTCGTGTTCTTCGGCGGGATTGCCGATCAGTCTGCGTTGTGGCAAAAGCTCCTGGACTCCAGCGTGCTGATCAGGGATGTTGGTGTGCCCGGCCATCTCCGCGTTACGGCGGGCACGCCGAACGAAACGGACGCCTTCCTCGAGGCGATATCAGCAATCACGAAGGAGACGACGGCATGACCTCAGGAATTAGGCGCGCCCGCGTCGAGCGAACGACGAAAGAGTCGTCGGTCATCGTCGAGCTCGACGTTGACGGCACCGGAGTGGTGGAGGTTGACACCGGCGTTCCGTTCTTCGACCACATGCTCGCTCAACTCGGTAAGCATGGTCTCATCGATCTGGTGGTACGCACCCAGGGCGACATCGAGGTCGATGCCCACCACACCGTCGAGGACACCTCCCTCGCGGTGGGACAAGCGCTGCGTGAAGCGCTCGGAGACAAGACGGGGGTCCGGCGCTTTGGACACGCGGTGGTGCCTCTGGACGAGACGCGCGTGCTTGCCTCGGTCGATCTCTCGGGTCGGCCTTACCTCGTGCACGCAGAGCCAGAACTGGTTGAGTTGATCGGTAGCTACGACACCACCCTGACTCGACACATCTGGGAGTCGATCGTTGCCGAAGCACGTTTGACGTTGCACGTGGAGGTGCAGATAGGTCGCAACGCCCACCACGTCGTTGAAGCCCAGTTCAAGGCGGTCGCCAGAGCGTTGCGGGACGCCGTCGCGCTCGATCCGCGCGTCACGGGGGTGCCGTCCACCAAGGGAACACTGGGCCAATGACGTCAGTCATGGCGGTCGGGCTGCTCGCCCTTGCTGGGTTCTGTTTCGGGGGCGCCTACGCGCTCGCCGTGCAGCGGAAACCGGCCTGGTCAGTGGCGCTGGTCGGCACGATCGGTGCCTTGTCATTGGCTGGCGGGTGGCTTTACCTATGAGCCGACCATCGGTCGTGGTTTTGGATTACGGTTCTGGCAACGTTCGATCTGCTGTGCGCGCGTTTGAGCGTGCTGGGGCGGCGGTGTCGCTGAGTGCCGACCACTCGGAGGCGGCCGAGGCCGACGGGCTGGTCGTGCCAGGCGTTGGAGCGTTTGCGGCCTGCATGCGTGCTCTTGTGCAGCAGCGAGCCGACGAGATCGTCGGGAGGCGCTTGGCTGGGGGTCGGCCGGTCTTGGGCATCTGTGTGGGAA
>JAJAYM010000303.1 GCA_027117675.1 Actinomycetes bacterium
GCCTCGACCATGTCGTTCACGGCCTCATCCACAGTCGCGCCGTCGGCGGCGATCGGAAGACCCGGGATGAATAGGCTCCAACCGCCAGCCTCCGCCACGAGTTCAGCTCCCGATGGCCGCAGCGCAGCCAGGGCGTCCCTTAGTCGGTCAGCGTCCACCACTGCCGCTCGCGACGAATCACGGCACACGCTGGCAGGACGACCGGACTCCGCGGCATCAAACAGATCCCTGAAGTGGGCACGGCCCTCGGTGAGTGTTGCGAAATGGGTGACAGTCATGTTCCTCCTCATGTACAGACAGTACACGCTGTACGCTCCGATCGGCGACCAGTCCGACCGGTCACCCTCGGTGAACCGGGGGCCGCCGCTGCCCCCGTTGACGCCGTCAACACACGATCGCGAGCGACGAAGGGCAGTGTCCGTGGCCATTGGCCGTTGTCAGCCATGAGAAAGTCCCCGAGATCAGGCCGGATCCAGCCAATGCCAGGTGGCCTACTTCTCGAGTACCGCTGCTGGCCGACAAATCGATGGTCGTCGACATTCGCGTGGGAATTTGAGCAGGATCAAGTGGGGCTGGCGGGAATCGAACCTGACCGAACCTTCAGGAATCATCGGGTCCCGTCGATTTCAGGCACGAAGTCTCGGGATCTGTCTGGTCCCGTCGGGAACTGTGGGGTTGCGCCGTTGACGCCGTCAACGGCGGCTCACCTCGACTGCTGACGCCACGCGACTGGGCTAGCTACGAGGCCGCAGCAGCCGACAGCACTCCGAGATCGCCAGCTGGGCATCGCCGGGGAGTTGTGCTGGGTCTTGGTCTGGGTGATCCAGCAGCATCTGCTCAACGTAGGCGGCGGTTCCTTGGGCGGAGCTGTCGGTGAAGCTCGCCTGCACGTCTAGGAGCCACGTCCTAGCCTCGCCGTCTGCGGCAGTCGGAAACTTGTCGGTCACGAGCCTGGCTGCGACCTCCACTCCACCCGCGTCGTTGTGCAACAGGACGAATGCGATGTCGTACCAGTCCTTTGGCTTACGCCTCCCGGCAGCCGCCGCCAGTTTCGCAAGCAGGAAACCGGCAAGGCCACTCATCGCGACCTGCGCCTGCCGGATCACGCCATCGTCATCTGCGATGAGGTCGCGTAGTACAACGTCACGAGCGGCGTACCCGGTGCCGCGGAGGTTCGCGGCACCGAGATGCTCGCACCCGTCGAAGACCACCGACACTCCCGAAGGTTGGTCGTCCAGGTCAGCGAGCAACTCGAACTTCACCTCGGCCTTTGTCCCACCGGCCGTTGAGGTGACCCATCGCCACGCCTTGTCCTCGGTCGGTGCAAACCCAGCCGCTCGCAGCGCTCGTTCCAGCCGTGGAGCATCGTGGGACCCGGCGGCAATTTCAAGGTCCACCTGTACGTCGACATCGGTTGTGCCCGCGTGACGCCACGGCGCGCCGGCGCAAAGCAACGCCGGCACAAGGCCGCCGAGCAGGACGAAGCTGGGTGTTCCGCCGTACTGGTGGATCACCCGCACGAGCGCCAGCTCGGCGGCGGCGCGGGCCTCTGCCGAACGCGGCGGCTCTTCAGTTACGGCCACCGCGCGTCACCTCCAGAAGATGATCCGCAACTTCCTCGCCCCGGACTCCCGTGTGGAAGATGTCCGCATAAACGCGTGGCCATGACACCAGCGGCAGGCCGCTGTTGGCGTCGACGGAAACCAAACTTGCGGTAGCTGTCGTCGGGAACGGACGCAGCATGAGTCGCCCACCGGGCAGCAGATCAAGACCAGCCGTTTGGGCCGCAGCAGCGAGCAGCGCCGGTGAAGGCGCATCTACGTACACCTGAAGCGGGGCCACCTGCGTGGCGACGGGGGCAAGCGCCGCAGCAGCGATCGCACCGGTTGCTCCCCAGCTCCTACCGGCAGCCGTCCACATCCTCCCGACCTTCGCGAGCTCGGCGAGAGGGTCTCGCCACAGCACCCCGACACTGATCTCCGCTCGCGCACGGGTCCGATAAACGGCCTCGGTGTAACTGCGTAGGAGCACGTCGGGGTCGATCACGTGACGGCCCGACTTACGCCCTCGAGCAGCGGCAGAGCTGAGCAAACCCAACTGAGTGAGGGTCTGGAGGGCTACCCCGACGCTACTTGGGGCCATGGCCGTGGCCCTTTGCACAGCGGAGACTGTTGCCGATGTTCCACACAGCAACGCCTCGGCCGTGCCGAGCACGCCTTGCGTCCACCGAGGTTCTGGAATCGGCTTGGTGACTGGTACTGGGTCCCGTGACACGACCAAGGTCCCGAGCGCGATCTGTGCGGCACCCGAGGCGTCGACCCAGTTCATGCCCGCGTCGGCAAGCAGCAGACGCATACCTGGAGTCACTCGAGTCAAGATGAGCAGCTGCACCCCAGGCTGTGCACTGATCGCCGCACGGACCGAACTGAGCTCGACACCGGGAACCTGTCTGGCGCGCAAACGCCGACCCGCAACCCGGATCTGCCAGTCGCCGGCCCGGTCACCTGCCGGGACGACGTGTAGGTCAGCCCCCGGGGGCAGGACTGACTCAAGCAGGCGTTCAGGGGACATTGACCGCACCACATCTGCCTCTCAGATAGACCAGACCTAACTGATACTACGGCACTTGCCGGTGTATCTCAATAATCTGGTCTTTGCTGGCATCCCGACGCCCTCCTCGGCGAGCCGTCGTACCCGCTCACCGCCAAGGCTCGTGACTGGTGTCGACAGGGTTCGGAATCGCTCGCACTCGAGCGTCAACCTCCGGGCACCCCTCGCCCCCGCTGACGCC
>JAJAYM010000304.1 GCA_027117675.1 Actinomycetes bacterium
CAGCACCCAGATCTCGCGCGGCAGACTGGAAGACGTCACGAGCTTGGCATCGTTACCGAGCAGCCGACCTGAGTCGCCGAGCACGTGCGCCGTCCACTGGAAGGGCAGGATCCCGGTGAGCAGCCACAATATGTACGGCTGCTCGATGGTGGACCCACGCGCGACGATGACGCCGAAGACGAACCAGTAGACGAGGGTCAGCAGCAGCGGGTCAAGCAGCGTCCAGGCGAACCCTAGAACCGAGTCGCTGTACCGGACTTTCAGATCGCGAATGATCAGGATCCGCAGGATCCGCCGGTTGACCCAGATCGCGCGAGCCCGCGCCATGGCCGACGGACGATGCGCCGGCGTGGCGGACAGTTCTGCCGGCTGGGTCGAATCTGCCGACGCGGGAGAGGACGCAGTCATAGGAGGAACCCGAGCCTATCGCCCCGACGCCTCGGCGCGCCGATTCGGGGGCGAACGTGTCCCTGCCTTACTCTCTGAGGAACCTATCCGGAACCCGCAATCCGTCCCGCGCGTCCGATCACCGACACACCCGCCCACACACCTCACCTCAGTCCCCTGGGAGAACCACCACTGATGAGCGCCGTTCTTCCCCCGGAGCTCTCGCCACGCCCCGTCGGCGTCGGCGCGTCCTCGACCGGCGGCCGCCGTTGGGTGACCTGGCTCACTTCCGGCTTGGCCGCCGTCGTGTTGGTCGCGAGCACCGGCGGATGGGTGATGGCCACCTACTACGACGCCAAGATCCCCCGGATGTTTGGGCTCTCTGGGCTGCTCAGCGGCGACAGCGGCGGTCCACTGACGATCCTGATCGTTGGCTCGGACAGCCGCGAGGGCCTCTCGACGGCAGAGGCGCGCGAGCTGGGTACCGGAACAGCGGAGAACAGTTCGACCGGCCAGCGGTCGGACACCATGATGGTGCTGCACATTGCCGGAGACCGAAAGAGCGCCACCGTCGTCAGCTTGCCCCGGGATTCCTACGTCACGATCCCCGCCTACACCGATGGCGCAGGCGAGAAGCACGAAGCGAGCAAGAACAAGCTCAACGCGGCCTACGCACTCGGCGGTGCACCCCTTCTGATCGAGACGGTGAAGGGTGAAACCGGCCTCAGCATCGACCACTACGTCGAAGTCGGCTTTGCCGGCGTGGTGAACATGGTCGACGCCCTCGGAGGCGTTGACGTGTGCGTGCCGTCCGCCGTTGACGACTGGCGGAGCGGTCTTAAGCTGGACGCCGGCAAGTCCCACGTCGACGGTCTCATGGGACTCGCTTACGTTCGAGCACGCTACATCGACCCCACAGCTGACATCGGGCGCATGGAGCGTCAGCAACGGTTCCTCGGCTCGATGTTTCAAGAGGCTACGAGCGCGGAAGTTCTACTCAATCCGGTCAAGCTCAACTCGTTCCTGGGTGCCGCGCTCGACTCGGTGACCCTCGACGAGGGGATGTCTCGCGACATGCTGCTCGACCTCGCCGGTGAGATCGAGGGTCTGACACCCGCCGATATTCGCTTCCTGACCGTTCCGCTCGCCAACGTCAACCTGTCAACACCGGTTGGCAGTTCGGTGCAGTGGGACCGCAAGAAGGCTCAGGTCGTGTTTGACTCCCTTGAGAACGACGAGCCGCTCGTCAAGGAGAAGAAGGGGCCAACTGTTCAGACTGCGCCCGACGATATCAACGTCCAGGTACTGAACGGCAGCACGGTCGAGGGACTCGCCTCGCAAGCCAGCGCCGACATGGACAAGGCCGGCTACACCGTCGCCGCCGCACCGGGCAACGACGACAGCTCTGATACGACGTCAACTGTGATCCGATTCGATCCCCAGTGGAACACCTCGGCCAAGACACTGCAGGCCGCCTTCCCCGATGCGACGCTCGAGGAGGCCGCCGGGCTCGGGGGAACGTTTCAGATTGTGGTCGGCACCGAGTACGCCAAACCCTTGCAGGTACGCGTGGCGAAGCAGGACAACGAACTCGGCTCGCGCACCGCAGCCGACGACATTTGCGGCTAGCCCTGGCCCGCGCGCAACCGATCGATCTCGTCACGACGAGCGAGCCGATGCTGCCGGCGAATCTGCGCCTCGGTAAAGCGCCGCCGGTCTTCGTCGCTCTCGGTCATCACCGGCGGCACCGCGCGTGGCCGTCCGTCATCGTCGACAGCGACAAACACCAGGTACGCCGAAGCAACGTGGACGGGCGGATCGATCTCATTCCACCGTTCGGACGTCACTCGAACGCCCACCTCCATCGAGGTGCGCCCGGCCCAGTTCACTTGAGCGTGAGCGTGGATCAGATCGCCAACACGTACCGGCCGGAGGAAGACCATCTCGTCCATCGACACCGTCACGGCCGGCCCTTTGCTGTGGCGCCCTGCAGCAGCACCGGCCACCGAGTCGACCATGCGCATCACGACTCCGCCGTGCACAGTTCCGAGCAGGTTGACGTCGAGTGACGTCATGATCTGAGTCAGTGTCGTGCGGGCAGCATGTGTCGGTACCGGCTCCATCCGGTCATCAAAGCATGCAGATCAAGCCGAGAAGCCGACATCACCGGTGCGACGACGCCGGAGCAGCTCACCCTTGGCCGACGAATCCTCGGCCATCGACTCCTGGAACATCACCATCTTCGCGAGCAGGTCCGGTTCGGCTGTGGCGAGAATCCGCACCGCGAGCAGGCCGGCATTGCGGGCGTTGCCGATGGCGACAGTGGCGACCGGAACGCCAGCTGGCATCTGGACCATCGACAACAGCGAGTCCATGCCGTCGA
>JAJAYM010000305.1 GCA_027117675.1 Actinomycetes bacterium
CACCTGACGATGGTAGGCAGGTCAGCCTAGGCGTGGGACACAGACCAGTAACAGCTGATCTCGCAGTGGGGGCTAGACCCGTCCGGCGCCCATGTAGACCGACTGCCAGTAGCTGGACGAGAGCGGCTCGATGACGACCCCGTCGGTGGGGTTTGCGGCGTGCACGAACATGCCGCCTCCGATGTACATACCGACGTGATGCAGGTCGTTGTAGAAGAAGACCAGGTCGCCAGGGATCAGGCTGCCCGAGTCGACGCGGGTGGTGGCCGCGTACTGACCACTTGAGGCGTGCGGCAGCGAGACACCGGCGGTCGCCCACGCGGTCATGGTGAGCCCTGAGCAGTCGAAGGCATCTGGACCTGCAGCGCCAAAGACGTACGCCTTGCCGGCCTGCGCAGCCGCGTAGCTGGCTGCTGTCGAACCGCGGCCACTGCCCGAGGACGAGACACTGGGGGTTGGCGCAGGGGGCGGAGCGGCCTCTCGCGACGCGGCGGCGGCGTCAGCAGCGCGTTGAGCTTGCAGCTCGGCGAGCCGCTCGCGCTCGGCACGCTTGAGCCGGGAGAGCATCTCTTGCGCTTCAGCGAGCTTGTCGTTGGCGGCGTCGCGCTCTTTCTGAACTTTGGCCTGCAGGTCGCGAAGACGGACCAGCTCTTGGTCGGCGCGGATCCGAGCCTGCGCGAGCGCGAGCTGGGCGATCTCGGCGCGCCGCAGATCGGCGTCTTGGCTACGAAGGACCTGGTCGAGTGACTGTGCCTGGAGCAGGAAGTCGTCGGGGTCGGACGACAGCATCATCTGCATCGACGGGTCGATGCCGCCGGTGGCGTACATGTCAGATGCCGCGTGCGCCAAGACCTCGCGTAGCGCCTCGAAGACACGCTCCTGCTCGGCGATGTCGGCACGCAGGCGCGCCAGGCGCTGCTGGGCAGCGTCGACGTAGAGGGCGATAGTGTGCCCGCGCTCAGTGGCGGCCTCGGCCTCTTCGTACAGGGCGTCGACTCGCTGCTGGACCTCTTCGATACTCAGGTCGGGTTCGGCGGCGCCGGTACCGGGTATGAGGGTAATGATGGTGATGCTGAGCGCGGCCGCAACTGCCAAAGACAGGGCACGCGAAATGGGGCGGGACGCCACTGAGGCGGCTCTCCTTCTTCCTCATCCGTCTACCGGGTGAGCTGACGGGCTCGGGCGGGGAAGGCGCCCTACCGCACGTCCGGCTCCTCAAGTGCTGAGCCATCGGTGCCGATTCGCCCCAGGGAACGTGGTTCCCCGGCTCCAGGATCGTGAGGCGCTCCGATGGCTTCGGGGCGGCGCTCGTTCGCCTGAACTCGACGGGAGCCGGCGTCGACGTCGGTAACGGCGGGGGCCGCTGGCTCGGCGACCACCCTAGTAACGGAACGGCAACGGATCAAATAGCCCTCATGCTGGAGCCCGGTGTGTCGTCCCTCACACGTGATTCGGACAAGTCAGACGGGGCACCCGATCCAGGGGTCAGTGATCCCGGGGCAGGCGAGCCAGGGGCAGGCGAGCCCACGACGAGGCGCAGCGGCGGGATGAGCCCGGCATCGGCCAGCACCCCTAGGGCGCGCTGCTCGTCCGCCTGCAGGTCAGGAGGAGCGCCGAGCAGGACGGCGACCACACAGTCGCCGCAGGCGTCCCCTCGGACGCCGCATCCGTCGCAATCGATGATCATGGTCGTCTCCTCTTGATCTGGTGTCGAGGCAGACGCTAGAGGGGGCCACCGACAGCCCCTGCCGATCACTCCCCGACGGGTCGGTCCACCAGCTCGATCGCGCCACCTCCTGCGCACCAGCGACAGCTCACCGACTCAATCGCGCCCTCAAGGAGCTGCGACTCCTCGACGACCGGTGAGCCGGAGAGCTCCTGGTGCCAGAACTCGCGGGTCCGGCTCACCCTGACCACGTCGAAGCGGGTGAGGTTGCCGCACTGGCTGCAGCGCCACCGGGTGTCGGTGGTCGGGGCCGAGATGGCCACGGGGACCTCCTGGTCGGGTGCGTGCGGCGGGGGCCACCGGCCACCAAGAGTACGAGTCGGCGTGGCTGCCCTCGTTGTCGGTGGGGCGCCCTACCGTCGAGTCCATGAGGTCATCCGTCGAGCAGCCGTCCGCTGGGACCGCTGGTTCTGCTGGGCAGCCAACCGCTGGGCGCGCGGTCCAGACGACCTTCGACGACCTCGGCACCCCGCTCGCTGACATCACCTTTGTCGTCGTCGACCTCGAAACCACCGGTGGCTCCCCCGCCAACTGTGCGATCACCGAGATCGGCGCAGTCAAGGTGCTCGGCGGCGAGGTGCTCGGCGAGTTCCACACTTTGGTCAACCCTGGCGTCGCCATCCCGGCGTTCATCTCGGTCCTCACCGGCATTACCGATGCCGCCGTCGCCCAGGCACCCAGGATCGACTCGGTGCTACCCGCATTCTTGGAGTTCGCCGCCGGCTGCACGCTCGTTGCGCACAATGCACCGTTCGACATGGGTTTCCTCAAGGCCGCCGCTGAGCAGCAGGGCACCGAGTGGCCAGCCTTCGGTGTCCTCGACACGGCGCGGCTGGCGCGTCGCACCCTCGACCGCGACGAGGCACCCAACAGCAAGTTGGCCACCCTCGCGCAGCTCTTTCGCGCCACCACCACTCCCTCGCACCGCGCCCTCGATGACGCGCGCGCCACTGTCGACGTACTTCACGGGCTCTTCGAGCGAGTGGGGTGCTTCGGCGTCACCACAATCGACGAGCTCAGCACCTTCTCAACGCGCGTCCACCCAGCGCAGCAACGCAAGCGACACCTGGCCGATGACGGGCCGCGCGGCCCTGGCGTCTACCTCTTCCGGGACGCCAGGCAGCGCGTCCTCTACATCGGCAAGTCGGTTGACCTCCGGCCGCGCGTGCGGCAGTACTTCACCGCCGCCGAGGGCAGACGCCGGATGGCCGAGATGGTCGCGGCCGCCGAAGAGGTGGTGTCGCTACCGTGCACAACGTTGCTCGAGGCCGAGGTGCGCGAGCTGCGGATGATCGCCGAGTACAAGCCGCCGTACAACCGGCGGTCGCGGTTCCCCGAAAAGGTCTCGTACCTCAAGCTCACCGCTGGCCCCTTTCCCCGGCTGTCGATCGTGCGAGACGTCAAGGACGACGCGTGCACGTATCTCGGTCCATTCAGCTCGCGCCGTCAGGCAGAGCAGGCCCGCGATGCCCTGCACGAGGCCTACCCGCTGCGGCAGTGCACGCAGCCGCTGTCGCTGCGCACTCTGACGGTGGCCTGCATCCTCGCCGAGATGGAGCGATGCGGCGCGCCCTGTGACGGTCGTCAAAGTGTCGACGACTACGCGGAGGTGGTGCTGGCAGCATCCGTGGCGATGCGCGTCGACGCCCGTCCCGTGGTCGACGCCCTGGCTCGGCGCATGACGCCGCTCATCGCAGACGAGCGATTCGAAGAGGCCGTCACTCACCGCGACCGACTTCGCTCGCTGCTGGCGGCGTCCGCCCGATCGCAGCGGTTGCGCGCTCTCGGTGAGTTGGACGAGCTCGTGGCCGCGCGGCTCACCCCGGAGGGTGGTTGGGAGGTCGCCGTCGTGCGGCACGGACGCCTCGCGGCCGCCGGGCTAGCCGCCCGTGGCGTGGCGCCGAAGCCGTTCATCGCGGCGTTGCGCGCTGGCGCCGACCCCGTGGCGGCGAGCCCAGGTGGCTTCCCGGCGGCGTCAGCCGAAGAAGCCGAGTGCCTGCTGCGCTGGCTCGACTCCCCCGGCGTCCGGCTGGTGCACCTCGACGGAGTGTGGACCAGCCCCCTGCACGGTTCGCGCGGGCTAGAGTCAACAGTGAGCCTGACCACGCCGCCGAAGTAAGGAGCCCATCGATGATCACCGCGATCGTCTTTGTCCAGTGCGACGTCGACCAGATCCCGACCGTTGCCGAGAGCATCGCCCTGATCCCGGAGGTGAGCGAGGTCTACTCGGTGACCGGGGGCGTCGACCTCATCGCGATGATCCGGGTGCACGCCCACGAAGAACTGGCCGAGGTGATCACCGGGCGTCTCGCCAAGATCCCGGGAATCGTGCACACCGAGACCCACATCGCGTTCCGTGCCTACAGCCGGCACGACCTCGAGGCGGCCTTCTCCCTCGGCCTGCAGTAGCCCCGGCCCACCCGCGTCCTGCCCCCGGCCCACGATGACCAGGTGACGTGGTCATCGTGCACAAAGGTGGCGGCCGAACGCGACGTTTGCCCCGTTACCGCCACCTCGACCCTCCGGGGCGGACGCACCGCGCCGCGTTTACCTCGTTGATGCGGCTATCCACAAGGCACCGAACTCCCGGACGGAATCCCCCGGACGCGGCACCGTTGCCGAATGACTCCTACACTCATGGCACAACTGGCTCAGCAACACGGCCTCTTCACCGCGGCCCAGGTCCGCAGCGCCGGCATCACCGACGACGAGCGACGCCACAAGGTCCGCCGCGGTGAATGGATCCGCGTTCGGCGAGGCGTCTATATCGACGCAGAGACGAGGCGGGCGCTGTCGACGTTGGTCGACCGGCATCGGATCGAGGTCGCCGCTGCCCAACTCGTCGTTGGCCGTCCGAGCTGGGCGTCCGGCCACAGTGCCTTCTTCATCCACAACGCCCTGCCGTCCTTTCCCAAAATGCCGATCCCCGACCTCACATGCCGCTCTGGCCAGACTCATCGCTCACCCACCCTTAACGTTCGGGTGTGGCCACTGACCGACGATGACGTGACCACCATGAACGAGATCCCAGTTCTGTCGGGTGCACGCACCATCTTCGACGCCGCCCGGCTTCTGCCTTTCACCGATGCGGTGATCGTCGCCGACCAGCTTCTCAGAGGCGAACGGACCACGCCCGAACAACTTCACTCTGTCGTCCTTCGCCTCAATGAGCACGCAGGCGGACCAAGTTTTGCCCGGGTCGCGGCCTTCGCCGACAGGCGTTCCGGAAGCGCAGGTGAGTCATTCTCACGCGTCTGGTTCGCCGAGATGGACTTGCCTGCGCCCGATCTGCAGGTTGAGTTCCACGACGCGGATGGCCAGATCGGCTTTACCGACTTCTACTGGAAGACGTACCGCACGATCGGAGAGTTCGACGGTCGCGGCAAGTACGACGAACTCAAGGAAGGACAAGAGTCAGCGCCTGGTGTGGTGTACGCCGAGAAACGACGCGAAGACCGGCTCCGCGTCGACAACGAGGTGGTCCGCTTCGGATCGAGCGACGTCCGGTCGCGACCGCGTCAACTGTTGAAGCGGTTCCACAATGCCTTCGCCCTTGGCCAACGAAGAGGTCCTTGGACGACCACCTGGATCATGCCTCCCCCACCGAACGGCACCCCGAGGTGGCGGTAACGGGCCTGACGTGGCGTTCGGCCGCCACGTCTGTGCACGATGACCACGTCACCTGATCATCGTGCACCCGGTGGAACGCGCACACCCTGCGGACGGCGTCAGCTCGAGATGGACTGAGTGGCCGTGACCCAGCGGTCCAGGACGTCGGCGGCAGCGCCGGAGTCAATGGCGGACGCGGCGCGCTCGAGGCCGGACGCCATCGCGTCCTCCAAGGCACCGCGTGCACCAGCACCACCAGCACCACCCGCACCAGCACCACCCGCACCAGCACCCCCCGCACCCGGCCCCCCCCCCCCCCCCCCCCCCCCCCCACCCCGGGCACGGGGGCGGG
>JAJAYM010000306.1 GCA_027117675.1 Actinomycetes bacterium
GGACGCCCCGTGGCAGTCACCTTCTCGACCAGCGCCGGCAGCACGTCTCGCACTTTGCCAGCGCCCATGCGGGTGATGAGCGTGAGGCGTCCTGGCTCAGCGTCCGGATCGAGTTTCTCGATCAGCACGACAGCGTCGTCCGGCGTGGTCGTCGGCCCGAGCTTGACGCCGATCGGGTTGCGAATGGTTGCCGCGAAGTCGATGTGAGCGCCGCCCATCTGACGGGTGCGCTCCCCCACCCAGACGAAGTGGCCGGAGACGTCGTACGGCAATCCTGTGCGCGAATCGATGCGGGTGAGCGCGCGCTCGTAGTCGAGCAACAACGCTTCATGTGCGGCGTAGAACTCGACGCGGTGCAGCTCTTCTGGGTCCGAGCCGATCGCGCGCATAAACGCCAACGCGCGGTCGATGTCGCCAGCCAGCCGGTCGTAGCGCTCGCCTGCTGAGCTGTCGCGCACGAAGTCGGTGTTCCATGCATGCACCTGGCGAAGGTCGGCGTAGCCACCCTGAGTGAAGGCGCGCACCAGGTTGAGCGTTGCCGCCGCTCGGTGATACGCCTCAACGAGCCGCATCGGGTCGGGGATGCGCGCGTCGGCGTCCGCGGCTAGGTCGTTGACGGCGTCACCGCGGTAAGAGGGGTAGTCGATCCCGTCGATCGTCTCGAAGTTGCTCGAACGCGGCTTGGCGTATTGCCCGGCAATCCGTCCGATCTTGACCACCGGCATGCTGGCGCCATAGGTGAGGACGACCGCCATCTGCAGGACGGTCTTGAGCTTGGCCCTGATCTCGTCGGCGTTGGCGCCGGAGAACCGCTCGGCGCAGTCGCCGCCCATCAGGACGAACGCCTCGCCGCGGGACGCCACGGCCAGCCGGTCGCGGAGGTCGTCGCACTCGCCGGCGAAGACCAACGGGGGCAAAGATGCCAGCCGCGCCTTGGCTTCGTCCAGCACAGCGGCGTCCGGCCACTCGGGCTGCTGGGCGGCGGGCAGGTCGGGCCACGTCAGAGTGTCTGGCACCCCTTAAGGGTACGGACGCCGCGCTGCCGAGCGGCTCGCACCCCTCGACCCGACCCGACGTGGCGGTAACGGGGCTGACGTGGCGTTCGGCCGCCACCTTTGTGCACGATGATCACGTCACCTGATCATCGTGCACGCAAAGATACGCCCGGTCAGCCGAAGAACGTCTTCGCCTCGTCGTACAGCTCCGGCGGGACAGTCTTTAGCTGGGCGACGGCATCCGCGATCGGCACGAGCACGATGTCGTTGCCGCGCAGCGCCGCCATCTGGCCGAAGTCCCCGTCCCGGACGGCGTCGATCGCCCTAATCCCGAAGCGCGTCGCCAGCACCCGGTCGCGCGCAGTTGGCGTGCCGCCGCGCTGGACGTAGCCGAGCACCGTCGTCCGCGCCTCGTGTCCAGTGCGCTGCTCCAGCTCGCGCGCCAGCCAGTCGCCGATCCCAGACAACCGAACGTGCCCGAACGCATCCGTGCCGCCGTCCTTGAGCACCATCTCGCCACCCTTGGGAACCGCCCCTTCGGCGACGACGATGATCGGCGCGTAGCCACGCTCGAAGCGCGTCTCGACCCACCCGACGACCTCGTCCATGTCGAAGTTCTGCTCGGGGATGAGGATCACGTTTGCGCCGCCCGCTATCCCAGAGTGAAGCGCTATCCATCCCGCGTGGCGTCCCATCACCTCAAGAACGAGAGTGCGCTTGTGTGACTCCGCTGTGGTGTGCAACCGGTCGATGGCGTCCGTCGCAATCTGGACCGCGGTATCGAAGCCGAAGGTGACGTCGGTGGCGGCCAGGTCGTTGTCGATCGTCTTCGGCACACCAACGACGTTGATACCGGCGTCGTACAGCTTGGCGGCGACACCGAGCGTGTCTTCACCACCAATCGCGATCAGGGCGTCCACCTCGAGGTCGGCGAGCGTCGCGCGCACGGCGTCCAACCCGCCCTCCGGTTTGAGCGGGTTGGTGCGCGAGGGTCCCAGAATCGTCCCGCCGCGCGGAAGGATCCCACGCACGGCGCCTATGTCGAGCGGTTTCGTCTTGCCGGTGAGCGGCCCGAGCCACCCGTCGGCGAATCCGACGAAGTCGATGCCGTAGTCGGTGACACCGCGGCGCACCACCGCCCGGATCACGCAGTTGAGTCCGGGGGCGTCTCCGCCACCGGTCAGGACGCCGACACGCATCGCCATCTCCTCGATCTTGTCGCGAGCACGTGCCCGCACCACGTCAGCGGCACGACCATGCCACCGTCTACTTCCTACCCTAGGGTTCCCAACATGTCCGTCCTGGTGATCGACGCGGGTACCACCGGGGTTACCGCGCTGGTGGTGGGAAGCAACACACAGGTGCAATCCCGCGGCTACCGAGAGTTCCCGCAACATTTCCCGCAGCCCGGGTGGGTCGAGCACTCCCCTGACGAAATCTGGACAGCCACTCTTGACGCAGCACGAGACGCGCTAGCCGCGTGCCCGTCGACGCCGACCTGCGTCGGAATCACCAATCAGCGCGAAACCGTCGTCCTGTGGGACCGCGACACACTTGACTCGCCGCGCCCTGCCATTGTCTGGCAAGACCGGCGCACGTCAGGCATGTGTGAGCAACTACGCCAGGACGGCCACGAGAGTGTCGTCAGCAGAACGACCGGGCTGCGACTGGATCCATACTTCTCGGCGACGAAACTGGCGTGGATCGCGAGCAACGAGCCCCACGTCTGGTCCGGAGTCGTTAGCGGACGGACGGCCATCGGAACCGTCGACTCCTACCTCGTGGCGCGAATGAGTCGCGGGTTGCACCACATCACCGATGCGTCCAACGCTTCGCGCACGCTGCTCTTCGACATCCATCGGGGTGTCTGGTCCGAAGAGCTGTGCGCCCTGTTCGGCGTCTCCAAGGACGCGCTACCGACGGTCGTCGCGTCGTACGGCGATCTCGCCCACACCGATCCCAGCTGCTTCCTTGGCCTCGACCTGCCCATCACCGGCATCGCCGGCGATCAGCAGGCGGCACTCTTCGGGCAGTGTGCCTTCAACCTGGGCGACGCCAAATGCACTTACGGCACCGGCTCGTTCGTCCTCGTCAACACCGGGGCGGACGCGGTCAGCTCGCACGCAGGACTGCTCACGACGGTGGCCCACGCGGCCCCGGACGGCAGCCTGACGTACGCCCTTGAAGGCTCGGTCTTCGTCACGGGCGCAGCCATCCAGTGGTTGCGGGATGGCCTTGGTGTCATCGACGCGGCCCACGAGGTGAACGACCTCGCCGCGTCAGTGCCGGACGCCGGGGGCGTCGTGTTCGTGCCAGCGTTGGCAGGTCTCGGCGCGCCCGACTGGGACCCGTCAGCCCGCGGGGTCGTCGTCGGCATCACCCGCGGGACAACGGCCGCCCACCTGGCCAGGGCCACCCTCGACGCGATCGCCTTCCAGGTGCGCGACGTGATCGACCTGATGGTGCGCGAGGCGTCCCTCTCGCTACCCGCCTTGGCCGTGGACGGCGGCGCCAGTGCCAGCGACCTGCTCTGTCAGCTGCAGGCCGATCAGCTCGGCGTGCCGGTGCTGCGTCCGGAGATGATCGAGACCACCGGTCTGGGCGCGGCGTTCCTGGCCGGGCTAGGAGCCGGCGTCTGGCAGTCCCGCGACGAGCTGATCGGCTCGCGCCGCATCGAGCGCACCTTTCATCCAGGACGCCGCGACGAGAACGCTCACCGGCTCTGGAGGGCAGCCGTCGAACGCGCCAAGGGCTGGGCGCTCGAGACGTGAGGGGCCCGCCGCACGCCTAGCGGTAGGACTCCGCGACGGTGTCGAGCACGTGACCCTCCACCGGGGGGTTCGCGGCAACCTCGTCGACAGCGTCGATGATCCTGCGGCAGCTGTCGCGGAAGAACTCCGGCGGCATCGTCAGCGCCGGCTGCAGGCGGTAGTGCCACTTGCCGCGCTGGGTGATCCCGAGCACGCCGCGCTTCAACGCCGCTTCGTACACCGCGTACTGGAACGACGGCGCGGGCGCATTGGACGCCTTGTCCTTGACGAACTCGAGCGCGGCCAGCGCACCGGTGGCCCTGGCGTCGCCCACTTGCTCCACCCGCGCAACCAGGGGCCGCATCTCTTCGAGGAAGACCCGCTCCAGCTCGCGGACGTTCTCCAGCACACCTCCTTCCTGGATGATCCGAATCCCCTCCGCAGCCGCAGCGGCGGCGGCCGGCACGAAGCCGTAGGTACTACCGAGGTGCAAGTCGGTGTCCTTCATCACCTCGTCGGTGCCGAGCAGTCCGGCAATCGGCTGCCCGCCGGCGCAGAACGACTTGCCCAGCAGGACGAGGTCAGGGTCGATGCCGTCCCAGATCTCGAAGGCAAACATCTCTCCGCACCGGGCCATGCACGTCTGTACTTCGTCGAGGCAGAGCAGCCAGCCCCACTTCTTGCACATCGCCCCCAGCCGGTCCCAGAACGCCTGGCTCGGCGCGTGGATACCGCCTTCACCCAGCACCGGCTCGATCATCACGCCGGCCACCTGACCCGGGTGCACCTGCTGCACTAGCAGGTAGTCCTCCAGGTAGTCGAGCACCGCGGTGTCGTCGAACGGGCCGGGGCCCTTGACGAACGGTGACCGAAATCGGTTGGGGAACGGAATCGTCACGACTCCCGACACCCACTGGGCGCTTCCGGCTGTCACGTTCGACAGGTCGCTGGACAGTCCTGCGGCGAGGTAGGTCGACTCGCCGTGGTAC
>JAJAYM010000307.1 GCA_027117675.1 Actinomycetes bacterium
GCTGAAGAGGTACGCGTCACCCATGTCGTCGACCTCGCCGAGATCCCGACTGTGCAGGCGATGCCGGACATCGACGCTGACGGGGACGAACAAGCATCGCCGTCTGAGCTCAGTGCGTTCGCTGGCGCGCAGTGCGACGCCGCTGCGCGAGGCGTCCAACTGACCGTTGGTGACGAGGCCGTTGCGCTTCAGGCAGGATCGTCATCAGCGGCCCTCATCGAGGGGCAGGCCGGCTTGAACACGCTTCGGCTGGAGTGCGATTTGCGCGGTGCCGCGTCGGTCGGGGCGGACACCACGCTTGAGTTCGTTGACGACACAGCAGAGACCCAGGTGGGCTGGCGCGAGGTGACGCTGCAAGGTGACGGCGTGACCGTCACCGGAACTGATGCTCCGACTCAGAGCGTTTCGGCTGTGTTGATGACCTATCCGGAATCGCAACAGACCAACCCTCTGCAGGTGAGCACCGCAGCTGCTGAGCTCGCGCTCGGTGGTCCGGCACTCACCGCGTCACTTGACTCCGCGGCGTCCTCCGGTAGCCGGACACCGTGGGGATGGGGAGCCGAACTGCTGGGCTCGGTGTCGTCAACGGCAACGGGTCCGATCGGCATGGGGTTCGCCCTGGTGGTGGCGCTGCTCGTCGGCGCCACGCATGCCTTGGCTCCAGGTCACGGCAAGTCGTTGGTGGCCTTCGCCCTGGCCGGACGCCGTGAGCGGGCCGGTTGGGCAGCGCTGACGGTGGGGGTTACGGTCACGGCGACCCACACCGCGAGCGTGCTGATTCTTGGCCTCGTCGTCGCGGGGACGGCAACCGCTGCACCCGCTGCGCTGTATCCGGTGCTTGCGGCCATCACCGGGGCTGTTGTCCTGGTGTTGGGGCTAGTGCTGCTCCGTAACGCCGTGCGAGGCACTGGGCGTCCGCACCCGCATGGGCACCCGCATGGGCATGACCATGACCATCCGCATGACCATGACCATGTGGATGGGCCAGGTCAGCGCGCCCGCACCGAAACGACCACCATGCTGCTGGAGCCTCACGCACACGCGTCCAGGCCGCTGGAAGAGCCGAAAGCGCGACGTGGCCTCTTGGTGACTCTCGGAGCCGTCGGCGGGCTGTTGCCCAGTCCTTCTGCGGTCGTTGTCCTGCTAGCGGCGGTCGCGGCTGGCCGTGCCTGGTTTGGCGTTCTGTTGGTGCTGGCGTTCGGTGCGGGCATGGCACTGACTCTTGCCGCTGTTGGCTTCGCGGTGCTGCGTGGTCAGGAGCGGATCTTCGCCTGGGCAGAGCGCGGACAGCGCCCCGCTGTCATGCGTACGTTGCGTTGGCTTCCGGTGGCAACTGCTGGTGCAGTCACGGCGGCGGGTGCACTGCTGGTGATGGCTGCCGTCTGACGGTTACGAACAGACCGCGTCGGCCAGCCCAGAGACGTCGAGCGCGATCGTCGACGATGCATCATCACGCATGACGACCAAGGTCAACCGGTTTGAATCAGTCGCCGGCGGGCACGGGTCGACCGGCTGCAGTTGCAACTCTGCTGTGCCCCCTGGCGGAAGTGTGGCGACGCAGGAGGCGTCGCAGTCTGGGTTGGCAACGATGGCCGCGACGCCGGACGCTGCGCCGATCGCCTTGATGGTGAGGGGTTGCGGGCCTCCCCACGTGAGTCGCACTAGCGCGGGCGAACCATCGATTGCCGTGCCGGACAGACCAGAGAGCCGCTCGGCTGCCGAGTTCATTCGTGGGCAGATGGCGGATGCGGTGTGCAGAGGGCCGTCGAGGCGCAGGTAACTGCGCGTGGCTCCGGGGAAGTCAGCAGGGGATGGCCACAGGGTGGGAACAATATCGGGGCACTCGGTGAGACGGTACCGGCTGCGCACCGTCAGTGACCCGCTTGCATCGATCGTGATAGGGGAGTCGAAAGACTTGGTGCGGCCGTCGGGCGTGACGATCGAGGCGTCGATCAGTTGCAGTCCAAGTGGGATGAGATCGGTGGGGATGGCGCGAACGGCCGCACCGTCGACCACGGTCGAGACCTCCTCGATGGTGACGGTGTCACCGTCTACCGTGACCCCGCGGGTGCTCCCGACGATCGCGGTGGCTGCGCTGGGGGAGGGCGCCGAATCGCTCGTGGATATCGATGGCCTCGATGAGATGGACGCGTCGGGGGGTGATGTGTCATCCGGCCACAACAGGACTGCGTCAGCTCCAATGCCGACGATGAGAACGAGCAGGCCAATAACCAAGAGCGGTCGGCGACGCGAGCGCCGCGGTGGCGCGGAAGCGCGGTGGCGGCCGTGGGCGGTGTGGGACACGCCGACAGTCTGCCGAGTACGCGTCCCAGAGCAGTAGCCAGGCGCGCACTCGACGCGCCACGGCGTCCACCAGGCGCGCACTCGGTGGGCTGTTGGGGCACACTCCAAGAATGCGACTCGTGGTGGCCCTCGGTGGCAATGCTCTCCTGCGGCGTGGGCAGCCGATGACTCTAGAGAACCAGCGCGTCAACGTACGCGTGGCCGCCCAGGCATTGGCGCCGGTGGCGATGGAGCATGAACTCGTCATCACGCACGGCAATGGGCCCCAAGTGGGGCTGCTCGCACTCCAGGGCGCGGCGTACCACCCGGACGAGGCGTTTCCGCTGGACGTCCTCGGTGCCGAGACCGAAGGGTTGATCGGTTACCTGATCGAGCAGGAACTCGGAAACCTGTTGCCGTTCGAGAAGCCGCTTGCCACCCTGCTGACGATGGTTGAGGTCGACCCGAGCGACCCGGCCTTCGCCGATCCGACGAAGTATGTCGGTCCGGTCTACGAGAAGCAGGACGCGGATGCGCTGGCGGTGGCCAAGGGCTGGCAGTTCAAGATGGACGGCGAGGTGTGGCGCCGCGTTGTGCCGTCGCCACTTCCGAAGCAGATCTTCGAACTGCGGCCGGTGCGCTGGCTGCTCGAGCAGGGTGCCGTCGTGATCGCGGCTGGTGGCGGAGGCATTCCGACGATGTACCTGCCGGGTACGCGGACGTTGGTGGGGGTCGAGGCGGTCGTCGACAAAGACCTGGCCAGCTCGTTGATGGCTCAGCTGATCGATGCCGACGAGTTCGTCGTCGCCACTGACGCTGACGCTGTCTACGTTGACTGGGGAACGGCGCACCAGCGGGCGTTGGCGCGCATCAGCCCTGACGCCTTGGCGCAGCTGAGCTTCCCGGACGGCTCGATGGGCCCGAAGGTCGGCGCTGCGTGCGACTTCGTCCTGACGACCAGGCGTCCGGCCCGGATCGGTGACCTCGCTGCCCTGCCTGCGGTTCTGGCCGGCGAGGCCGGCACGGTGGTCGTACCCGGCGACGACATCGTCGAGTAC
>JAJAYM010000308.1 GCA_027117675.1 Actinomycetes bacterium
CACTCGGCCCGTCCCTATTGGACAGTCCGAGCGGAGCGCCGAGTACGCACGGCCCCGTTGTGTAGCGGCCTAGCACGCCGCCCTCTCAAGGCGGTAGCGCGGGTTCGAATCCCGTCGGGGCTACGTGCCGAAGGCCCAGGTCAGCGACCTGGGCCTTCGTCGTTCCCACTTTGACCACAACGTGTGACCCGCGGTAGGCGGCCTACCGCGAACTCGCACGTTGCGGGGGCTGGTCAGCCGTGTGAGCGGAGCAGCTCGGTCAGCGCGTTGGCGGCGTGGACGACGGCCGGCGCGTGCATGCGACCGGGCTGTCGGGTGAGGCGCTCCAGGGGTCCAGAGACCGAGACCCCCGCGATCACCTTGCCACCTGGCCCGCGGACCGGCGCAGAGACGCTGGCGACGCCGGCCTCGCGCTCCCCGATGCTCTGCGCCCACCCCCGCCGCCTTACTGCGGCCAGCATGGATGCGGTGAACAGAGCCCCCTTCAGCCCGCGGTGGAGTCGGTCCGGCTCTTCCCAGGCGAGTAGCACCTGGGCTGCTGACCCGGCTGCCATCGACAGCACCGTGCCAACGGGGACTGTGTCGCGAAGACCGGAGAGACGCTCGGCGGCGGCGACGCACATGCGTTGCTCGCCTTGGCGTCGGTAGAGCTGCGTGCTCTCGGCCGTGCTGTCGCGCAACGCGTTGAGGATTCCGCCAGCCGCAGCGAGAAGTCGGTCCTCACCTGCCGCTGCCGCGAGTTCGCCGAGACGGGGGCCGAGAACGAAGCGACCCTGCAGGTCGCGCCCGACTAGTCGGTGGTGCTCCAGGGCGACAGCGAGTCGATACGCCGTTGGTCGGGCGAGTCCGGTCGCAGTGACCAGCCCTGCGAGGTTCTGCGGCCCAGCTTCGAGGGCGCCGAGCACGAGGTTGGCCTTGTCCAGAACACCGACTCCGCTAGAGTTGTCCATAACCCGATACTGCCGTTTCGACATCTGAGACGCAAGCAAGACGCAAGTGCGACGCAGAATCGTTGCAGAGCATGCTTGAGCAAGGAGGAACCATGGATGCCAAACAGATCCCACGCGCACTGGCGGAGAAGGTGTGGGATGCCCATGTTGTTCGTCGCGTCAGCGGCGAGCCTGACCTCCTCTTCATCGACCTTCACCTGGTCCACGAGGTGACCAGCCCGCAGGCTTTCGACGGTCTGCGGAGTGCCGGGCGGCCGGTGCACCGCCCCGACCTCACTTTGGCCACCGAGGACCACAACGTCCCGACGCTCGACATCGACCGGCCGATCGCTGACCCGGTCTCGCGTATCCAAGTCGAGGCGCTGCGCAAGAACTGCGCTGACTTCGGCGTGCCACTCTTTCCGCTGGGCTCTGACGACCAGGGAATCGTCCACGTCGTTGGACCTCAGCTCGGCGTCACTCAGCCAGGTATGACGATCGTCTGCGGCGACAGCCATACCTCAACGCACGGTGCCTTCGGTGCTCTGGCGTTCGGGATCGGTACCAGTGAGGTCGAGCACGTACTGGCAACGCAAACCTTGCCGCTGCGGCCGTTCAAGACCATGGCAATCACTGTCGAAGGGGACCTGCCAGCCGATGTCACGGCCAAGGATCTGATCCTTGCCGTGATCGCCGAGATTGGTACGGGCGGTGGCCAAGGCTACGTGCTGGAATACCGCGGCAGTGCCATTGAGAACCTCTCGATCGAAGCCCGTATGACGGTCTGCAACATGTCGATCGAAGCGGGTGCGCGGGCGGGGATGATCGCGCCAGATGCCACCACCTACGAGTACCTGCGCGGTCGCCCCCACGCGCCGACAGGTGCCGACTGGGATCGCGCCGTGCAGTGGTGGAGCAGCTTGCCCACCGATCCGGCGGCATCCTTCGATCGCGAGGTGGTGATCGACGCAGCGAACTTGAAGCCGTTCGTGACATGGGGAACGAATCCGGGCCAGGGTCTGCCGCTGTCGTCATCGGTGCCCGACCCCGCGCAGATCACTGACCCAGGCGAACGATCGGCGGCCGAGCGAGCGCTTGAGTACATGGACCTCGTCCCGGGAACGCCTTTGACGGACATCAGCGTCGACACGGTCTTCCTCGGTTCGTGCACCAATGGCCGGATTGAGGATCTGCGGGCCGCCGCTGCGATCCTCGAGGGGCGCACGGTCGCAGACGGCGTCCGGATGCTCGTCGTTCCGGGGTCGGTGCGTGTGCGGCTTGAGGCTGAAACCGAGGGACTGGATCAGATCTTCGTCGGCGCGGGTGCAGAGTGGCGGCACGCAGGGTGTTCGATGTGTCTGGGGATGAACCCCGACCAGCTGGCACCTGGGGAGCGCAGCGCCTCGACCTCGAACCGCAACTTCGAAGGGCGGCAGGGAAAAGGTGGGCGAACCCATCTGGTGTCACCACAGGTCGCAGCAGCAACAGCTGTTACTGGACGATTAACCAGCCCCAGCGACCTCCCGGACGCCGTCAGCGGCGTACCGACGAGAGCCTAGGAGTCGGAGCAGACGATGAAGAAGTTCACCACCCATACCGGCCGCGTCCTGCCGCTGCGGCGCAGCAATGTCGATACCGATCAAATCATCCCCGCCGTGTACCTCAAGCGCATCACGCGCGACGGGTTCGAGGACGGCCTCTTCGCCGCATGGCGCAAAGATCCCGCATTCGTGCTCAACCAGCCGAAGTACGCGGGGGCAACCGTTCTGGTCGCCGGGCCTGAGTTCGGTACCGGGTCCTCCCGCGAACACGCAGTGTGGGCTTTGCAGAACTACGGGTTTCGCATCGTGATCTCACCTCGGTTTGCCGACATCTTCCGAGGCAACAGCCTCAAGGGTGGTCTGCTGACGGTTGAGCTTCCCGACGATGTCGTCGAGCGCTTGTGGGCGCTTGCCGAGTCAGACCCGGCCGCCGAGGTCGTGGTGGATCTGGAGGCGCGCTCGATCAATTTCGGTGGTGAATCACAACCGTTTGAGCTCGATGACTATGCGCGGTGGCGGCTCCTTGAAGGGCTCGACGATGTGAGTTTGACCTTGCGCCACACCGATCTCATCGCCGAGTTTGAGGTAGCGCGTCCAGCGTGGATGCCAAGAACCGTTGCTGGATAAGGGATCACCAAGAACGATCGCGGCAGCATCCCGAGCGGGTGTGACGAATCTCCTTGCAACACAAGGCGTTTTCCGGCGTGTATGCGTTGTGTCCAGGCCCCAGATTGCCTAACGTTTCCAGAGATCGGGAAAACGCCCGATCACACAGGCTTTCGAAGGGGAAGTAGTGAACAAGGCTCAGTTGATTGATGAACTCGCCGGCCAGTTCGACGGCAACCGCCGCGCTGCCCAGAACGCGCTCGAGGCGGTGATCGGCACGATCACCCGCCAGGTAGCCAAGGGTGAGCCCGTGGCCATCACCGGATTTGGCAAGTTCGAGCGTCGTATCCGTCCCGCCGGCACTGCGCGCAACCCGCAGACCGGCGCTACCGTCAAGACGAAGAAGAAGTCCGTCCCCAAGTTCACCCCTGGTGCGGAGTTCAAGGCCGTTGTGAATGGCGAGAAGAAACTCGCTGCTCCGGCGAAGAAGGCCGCTGCCAAGAAGACGACCAAGAAGGCCGCTGCTAAGAAGGCTCCGGTCCGTAAGGCCGCTGCTAAGAAGGCTCCGGTCCGTAAGGCCGCTGCTAAGAAGACGGCTCGCAAGCGCTAGATCAGATCGAGTCAAGAAGGCCTGGACCGTTGCGGTCCGGGCCTTCTTGCATGTTGCAAGAGGTGGGGCCACTGGCGCAGCCTGAGGGGACGTCCGATCGAGCGGGCGCCCTCGAGGTGATTCTGGGGACGGGAGGGGGATGCCGAAGTTGTGGATGCGGGTGAGCGGTCTTGGTTGCGGAGCGGTACCCGCGGTAGTCGCGGTTATTGCTCCGCTGTTGGTGCGTTCGGCGATCTTCTTGGCGTCCGCGGTGATTGGGCTCCTGGTGGCCAAGGCCACCCTCGACGGCATGAGCATCGATGCGTCGTCGTTCATCGCCGTTGTCTTGGTTTTCGCTGTGCTGCATGTTGCTACGGGCTCAACGGGAAGGTCACCAGCGTTAGCGATATAACGGCGACGCTGGCACCTGACCCGGACACGATGGCGCGTACTCGTTGCCCTTGGCGCATGGTCCGTAATGCTCCTCCGGTCCATGCGCCGGCGGTAAAGGTGATTACCTCGCCGTGGTCGGTAATCACCGACCCGGTTCCGGTGCTGGCGTCGAGCTCATGCACCGTTGCCTGGATCGGTTGGGTCGTCATGGCGGTCAGCCTAGCCACGAGCTGATGGCCGGGTCGGACAGGAGCGATGCCGTCTGTGGCCCCAGGCCGAGCAGCCGGGCATACCGAAGATCGGCGACGGTATCGACGTCGCATGCCACGTCCGGAGCGCTCGCGATCAAGGCGGCCCCTGCCTTGGCATGCGCCACCGCAGAGCGGTCTCCGAAGCGCGGGCCGAGGTCGGACGGCAACAGCGCGGTCAGAACAGTCGTACCGGTGCCCTCACGGTCGGCCACCATCGCGAAATGGTGCTGTTGGGCATCGCGGAGAACCGCGAACAACGAGCCCGCTCGCAGAGCAGGTAAATCGGCGACCACGACCGCGAGCGGTGTTGGCTGGCCAACCTGCGTGCTGAGGTACCTGCGGAGGGCCACGTTTAGTGAGGCAGTGGGGTCCGGTTGGACTACGACGCTCTCAACGCCCCGGAGAACGCTTGAGCCGATCAGTGCGCGATCACGAATGAGCACCGAGACGGTGTTCACGTCGGAGCAGTTGGCTAGTGCCGCGAGTGTGTCAGCAGTCATCGCCCGCACGATGTGGCGCCGGGCTGCAGGCGGCAGCTCGAGCCGCGACTTGGCCGTATCCCAGCCCTTGACGGGAACGACTACCTGCCACATCTGAGGCAGCGTACGTCCTCGATTCGGCGACCAACCCAGTGGCGACCAACCCATGTAGGGCGAGGTCCTCGACAGCACCCAGAGTGGACATCAGACTTGGGGGGCGCATCCGGTGTTTGCGCTGGCAGCGGAGCCGAGAGGGGTGGATGTGACCATCGACGATGGTCCCGGTGCCGCGTACGCAGTCGCGCAGTCGCTCGGTCGGCCCTTCGCCCATCAACGCGGATGGTGAGCCGTCATGACTGGAATGGGCAAGAGCATCTGCCTTCCTTCGGCGGCTGCATCGTGGTCTCCAACCACAGGTCGCACGCCGACCCGAGCAGCATCGGCGACCTCTTCGACGCCACTGGCCGACGCCCTGGGTTTCTCGGGATGGCGGAGCTCTTCGATGTGCCGGTCATCGGCTGCCTCCTGCAGTCAGCTGGACAGCTTCCGGTTCAGCGCGAGAGTGAACACGCCCGGGCAGCTCTCGCGGCGGCTGCGTGGCGATCTACCCGGAGGGGACGCTGTCTCGCGACCCAGACCTTTGGCCGATGGTGGCTAAGACGGGGGCGGCCCGAGTGCGGTTGCTGACCGGCTGCCCTGTCGTGCCGGTTGCGCAGTGGGGACCGCAGGACCTAATCGCACCTGGTGGCCGCATTCCCCGCGTCTGGCGAAGGCCACTGATGCGGGTGCGAGCCGGGCCACCGCTGGAGTTGACCGGCGCGGATCCGCATGATTTTCGTGTGTAACCGCGTCGATCATGGCGTCGCTCAGCCGACTCTTACGTGACCTTCGACATGAGGGTGCGCCGACTTTCCTCTTCGATCCGCGCGCGTCCGACCGGCCACAGACCTTTGACCCGCGCGAGAATCGTGACGATCCATCGATACCGGGCGAAAGGAGGTCGTGATGCGCACCACCGTCATGGGACTGGGTTCCTGGGGTACGGCCTTCGGTCTGGTGCTTGCCGATGCCGGGCATGAGGTAAGTCTGTGGGGGCGCAACCAACGAACCGTTGACGAGGTGAACGCAACGCGTCGCAATGGTGGATTCCACCCCGATGTCGAGTTGCCATCGAGTGTCTCCGGCGTCGGTGTCACGAGTGTTGCGCTGGAGGGTGCCCAACTCGTGGTGCTCGCGGTTCCGGCGCAGTCGCTACGGGCCAACCTCCGGGCCTGGGGTGACCAGATTCCCCCCGGCGCCGTCGTGCTCAGCCTCCTGAAGGGCCTTGAGCAAGGCTCGCACGCCCGGATGAGCGAAGTCGTCGCGGCGGAGACATCGTGCCCGGCAGAGTGCATCGGGGTGCTCTCCGGACCGAACCTTGCCCGTGAAGTGGTTCAACGGCAGCCGACCGCCAGTGTGGTCGCCTGCGTCGACAGTGCAGTAGCACTCCAGGTTCAGGAGTGGACGCGGACGCCGTACTTCCGGCCGTACACCAATCAAGATGTTGTCGGAGTCGAGCTCGGCGGTGTGGTCAAGAACGTCATCGCCCTCGCTACCGGCATGGCTGAAGGAATGGGTTTCGGCGACAACAGCAAGGCAGCGATCATGACTCGAGGACTTGCCGAGATGACCCGTCTCGGTGTGGCGATGAACGCTGATCCGCTGACATTTATGGGTCTAGCCGGCGTTGGTGACTTGATCGCGACGTGTTCGTCGCCGCTGTCCCGCAACCGGACGTTCGGGGAGAATCTCGGTCGAGGTATGACCATGGACGAGGTCATCGCGATCACCGCGCAGACCGCCGAGGGCGTGACGTCGTGCGCAGCGGTTCTTGAGCTGGCCCAGGAGCACCAGGTCGACATGCCGATCACCGAGCATGTGTCCGGAGTGGTGACTCAGGGGTGGTCGCCCCGCGACATGGTCGTGTCGCTGATGAGCCGAGTCGCCAAGCCGGAGTGGCATCGGGCTGTCGCACCGGACGCCGTGTTGCCAGACATAGGCTGAGGCTGTGAACTCCTTGCCCCGCACCCGTGTCGCCGTCGTGTTCGGGGGGCGGAGCACCGAGCACCAGATCTCATGCATCTCGGCCGGTGGCGTCCTGCGTGCCCTTGACCCGGAGCAGTTCGAGGTCGTGCCGGTCGGGATCACCCCGCAGGGGCGCTGGGTGCTGGTCGACCCCGACCCCGCCCGACTCGCGATCGCCGGCGGTCAGCTGCCCTCGGTCGACGAGGACGCCGGTGCAACGCTGGTCTGGACCGCCGACCCGTCCAGAGCGTTGAGCGTCCATGAGCCGGGGCAGGTACCCGAGGTGCTGGCAGATGTCGACGTGGTCTTCCCGGTGCTGCACGGGCCCTATGGCGAGGACGGAACCATCCAGGGGCTGCTCGAGCTGGCTGGCGTCCCGTACGTCGGGTCCGGTGTCCTGGCGAGCGCAGCCGCCATGGACAAGGCCGTCACCAAAGTGCTGGCCGCGGCCGCTGGGCTCGAGCAAACCCCCTACGTCGTCATCACCGACCGCGACTGGACTTTCGACCGCGAGACCTGCCTCGAGCGTGTCCGTACCCTGCGGCTTCCGCTCTTCGTCAAGCCTTCACGCGCCGGGTCGAGCGTGGGTATCTCGCGGGTCAGCGCGTGGGACGACCTCGAGGCGGCAATCGAGGACGCCCGCATCCACGACCCCAAGGTGGTGGTCGAGCAGGGGGTCATCGGGCGCGAGATCGAGTGCGCCGTGCTTGCCCGCACTGATGGACGCGGACCAGAGGCTAGCGTGTGTGCTGAGATCTTGGTTAGAGGCGACCACGCGTTCTACGACTTCGAGGCGAAGTACCTGGACGACGTCACCGACCTCGCCGTGCCGGCAGACCTGCCCGATGACGTCAGCGAGCGGGTGCGTGCCGCCGCGTGTGCGGCGTTCGACGCCGTCGGTTGTGAGGACTACGCCAGAGTCGACTTCTTCGTCACCGACGACGACCGCGTCGTGCTCAACGAGATCAACACCATCCCCGGGTTCACGCACATCTCGCTCTTCCCCCGGATGTGGCAGGAGTCGGGAGTGGAGTACCCCGAACTCGTGGCGCGACTGGTGCGGACGGCCCTCGCCAAGCGCCGCGGCCTACGGTGATGCCTCGGACTACGGTGATCCGGCGGGCTGGTTGATGCGCTTCGGAATGGTCGCGGCCACGGCCGTCGTGAGTTCTGTCACGGGGGCGATCTCGGGGGCGTAGTCGGCGGGGACGCTTACCTCGACGTAGATCTGGCGCCCATAGGTGGTGAAGAGGTAGCCACCCGTGAGCTCTTCGGCGAACCAGTCGACCCCGTTGACGCTGGTCAGTTGCGATGTTGGCTCCAGCGCAGCTGGTCGAGGGACGCCGCACCGCACGACGATCGCGGGGTCGCCCCAGGCTGCCGTAAGCGACGACTCCGGGCCGGTTTCTCGAAGCGCCTGACCGGACACTGTGCCTGGCCATGCGTCATCAAGTTCAGCGCAAATCTGCGCCGTGACGGGGTCGACGTCCGTCGGAGGGGTGATCGCTACCGAACCGGAGCATCCAGACGTCACGGCGAGCACGAGAAGTGGCCAGGTGAGACGCACGCCTCAGAGGTTGATGACCGGGCAGGTCAACGTGCGAGTAATGCCAGGGACAGCCTGGACCTGGGCAACGACGAAGCGGCCCAACTCGTCGTCGCTGTTTGCCTCCGCTCGCACGATGACGTCGTAGGCGCCGATGAGGTTCTCGGACAGCGTCACGCCAGCGACCTTCGCGATCTGTTCGGCCACCTCGGCTGCGCGTCCTACTTCGGTCTGGATCAAGATGTATGCCGTGACCATCACAAACCTCCCGTCTGCAGGCCATGACCGTACCTGGTCAGGTGTGCAATGAGCGACCCCTCGACCGCCCAGAACGCGGCCGACTCGATTCACGGCCGCGGTGAGTTCGCGGTGATTGATGCCATCACTCGCCGCCTGCCGCAAGGGGAGGCGGTCTCGGTGCCGCCAGGTGACGACGCCGCCGTTGTCCGCATTGATGAGACGCCGGTGGCTGTGACGACCGACGTTTTGGTGGCCGGCGTCCACTTCCGCACCGACTGGTCGGGGCCGGACGACATCGGGCGGCGGGCGGCGGCGGCGACGCTGGCCGACCTGGTGGCGATGGGCGCCGATCCGGTGGCCTTGGTGGTGGCGTTGGTCGCCCCGCCATCGACCGACGCTGACTGGGTGCTCAGAGTCGCCGACGGCCTTCGTGACGAAGCCGCCATCACCGGTGCGTCGGTAGTCGGGGGTGACCTGTCCGCCGGTGATCGCATCGCGGTGACGGTAACGGGAATCGGCAGTCTCGGCGGGCGCGTCCCGGTGTTACGGAGCGGTGCGATGGCCGGGGACCAGGTGGCGGTGGCTGGTCGCCTGGGGTGGGCCGAGGCGGGGCTGGCCGTGCTGGGCAGAGGTTTTCGGTCTCCGCGCGTCCTGGTCGACGCCTACCGGCGTCCGGAGATTCCGTACTGGGCTGGCCTGGTGGCCGCAGCGTCCGGCGTCCACGCGATGTGCGATGTGAGCGACGGCTTGCTGGCCGACCTTGGGCACATCTGCACAAGCAGCGACGTACGAATCAATATTGAAAGCGCCTTGATCGAGATAGGCGACCCAGTGGCTTCCGTCGCCGCCGCCTACGGCAGCGACCCACTGCCGTGGGTGCTCGCCGGAGGTCACGATCATGCTTTCGTGGCCGCGTTTGCTGCCGACGACGAACTACCTGAAGGCTTCACTCGCATCGGTGACGTTGGGCCACCAACGGGGTTCGACGCCGCCGGGGGGTCGATGGTCACCGTGGACGGGGAAGTCTGGGCGGGACCGTCAGGCCACCGCCATTTTGACGGGTGAGGTCGACGGGTGAGGCCGACGGCGCTAGCGGGTGACCTTGCCTGCCTTGATGCAGGACGTACATACGGTCAGTTTGGTGGGGGTGCCGCCGATCGTGGTACGCACGGTCTGGACGTTGGGGTTCCAGCGGCGTGGCGTGCGGCGGTGTGAGTGCGAGATGCTGTTGCCGAAGCCCGGGCCCTTGCCACAGACGTCACACTTGGCGGCCACGGTGGCTCCTCCAGGACTCAGGCGGCGTCGGGGCCGCGGGCGCGCATCGCCAGAAGCACATGCGCAGGGTGTTGAGCGTGCCGGTGAGGGGATTCCCGGGGGCCGGGGCCAGCCTGCAACAGCCCGCCCAGACTACCGGATCGCCTCGGGCGGACCCAAACCGGACGTCGGTGCGCCCGGTTAGGCTCACCCCTCGGACCAGAAGTTCGTCCGAGTCAAAGTCACCGCGGCAGTCGGTGCTCGAGGGAGGTGGAACGTGGCAGAAGCCGTGCCGACGGCGTTCGGAGTTGAGCAGCTAACGGATTGGGCGACCCGCGGGGAAGTTCTCCTACAGGCAGCCCGTCACGATATCGACGTACTCAACGTCTTTCCGGTCCCCGATGGAGACACGGGTACCAACCTTCTCTTAACCTGGCAGGCCGGCTTGGACGCGCTGCAGGCGGCGGCGGCCGCCGGACCCCCTGACGCTCATCGTGAGCTGAGCCTGGGTAGGGCCTCGGTGGCGTGGTCGCGGGGCGCACTGCTGGGTGCGCGCGGAAACTCCGGGGTGATCGTGGCCCAACTCTTGCGAGCGTTCGCCGAAACTTTTTCTGGGTCCCCCACTGATGACGCCGGCTCGCCCCCCGGCATCGAAGCCGGCCGGGTCATGGCTGCCGCAATGTCCCGTGCAGCCGAGCTTGGTTACGCGGGGGTGGCGCGGCCGGTCGAGGCGACGATCCTCACCGTCGCAGCGGCTGCAGCCAGAGCGGCCAACGATCAGGTGTCCGGCGGACTCGCTGCTGTCGTGGGCGCCGCAGCCGATGGTGCCGCTGATGCTCTGGCACGAACCCCTGAGCAGCTCCCCGTCCTTGCCGCAGCAGGCGTCGTCGACGCAGGAGGTCAGGGCCTCTTCCTGATCCTTGAGGCACTTCGGGGCGCCGTCGACCCGGCGGCCCCGAGCTCGGCCCAGGTGCTGACTGGCTTCGGCCTGGGTCTGGTCGCCCCATCTGAGAATGCCTTCAGCTCGGCCGGCGTCCATGTCGCTCCTCCCACCTGCCCTGGTGACGGCGCGTTCGAGGTCATGTACCTGCTCGAGACCGGTGACGAGCCAGCCTCCCGCGTCCGAGAGCGCCTCGCGGAGCTGGGTGCCTCGGTCGTGGTGGTCGGCGGAGACGGGCTGTGGAACGTTCACGTCCACACCGATGACGCCGGACCCGCCGTTGAAGTCGGCGTCGCGGCTGGCCGGGTCCACCGCATCCGGATCACCCCATTGGTGGCGGCCAGCCAGCCCGGCGCGATAAAGCCCGGTGCGAATCAGGAACGGGTGGTGGTGGCCGTCGCTGCCGGACTAGGCCTGGGGGCACTCTTTGAGTCTGTGGGCGCAGTCGTGGTCGTGGGTGGGGCGCAGCATCGTCCCACGTCCGCTGCCCTCGTCGAGGCCGCCGGACCCGCAGGGGAGGTCCTGCTGCTTCCCAATGATGACGACCACAGGGCGGTCGCCGAGGCGGCGGCGGTCGAGCTCCGTGATCGGGGTGCGCAGGTAGCCGTGCTCCCTACGCACGCCGACGTTCAGGGCTTGGCCGCTCTGGCCGTCCGAGGCGTCGACCGCTCCTTTACCGATGACGTGGTCGCGATGTCGGCTGCCGCTGCCGCCACCCGGTTCGGCGGCCTGGCCGTGGCGGAGCGAGAGGCGATGACATCAGCGGGGGTTTGTCACCCCGGCCAGTTGCTTGGCGTCGTCGAGGCAGACATCGTCGTCCTCGGCGACTCAGCTGAGGATGTCGCCTGCTCCGTCGTCGACCGCATGCTGGCGGCGGGGGGCGAGCTCGTCACTCTGGTCTGCGGCGACGATCCGCTCCCCGGACGCCCGTTGGCCGAGGCGGTTCGTCGGCACCTGCACCAGACCCGTCTCGATGTCGAGGTAGCAGTCTACGACGGGGGCCAGCCGCACTATCCCTTGCTGATCGGCGTCGAGTGACATCCGACGACCAAGGCGACTCGGCGAGGTGACGGTCTGATGACCGACTCCGCAGACTGGCTGCGGCAACCCCTGCGCGGGGTCGTCGGTGGTGCCACCGCGAAGGCGCTAGGGGCGATGGGTCTTCAGTCGGTGGGCGATTTACTCGACCACTTACCGCGCCGCTACAGCGAGCACGGTGAGCTCTCCGACATCGGCCTCCTGCAAGTAGGTGAGCAGGCAACCGTCATGGCCAAGATCGCGTCGGTGACATCGCGGAGGATGCGGCAGCGCAAGGGAACGATCTGCGAGGTGGTCGTCACCGATGGCCGACACCGTCTTTCGCTGACGTACTTCAACCAACCGTGGCTCCAGCGCCAACTCACGGTCGGCATGCGTGGACTCTTTGCGGGAACGGTGGACTCCCGTGCAGGTCGGCGCCAGTTAACCCACCCAGACTTCGTCATTTTTGGAGAATCTGCCAGCACCGACAGCGGTGCCGCGAGCACCCTCGACGGTGCAGACGAAGGTGGCGACGTCGAGCGCGACCTTCGCATGCTGCACGAGTTCACCGGTTTCCTGATCCCGATCTACCCCGCAACGGCGGCGCTGCCCACCTGGCGCATCCAGAAAGCCATCACCGTGCTGCTCGACACCATGCCCGACCTGCCCGAACTGACGCCAGAGCCCATTGCTGCCCGCGAGGGCCTGATGTCGCGCACCGACGCCTACCGAACCCTGCATCGTCCGCGCTCGATGGACGACGTGCGCGCCGCGCGCCGACGTCTTGCCTACGACGAAGCCTTGGTGCTCCAGACCGTTTTGGCACGAAGGCGAGCCGCCCTCGCGGCGACCGCAACGACGCCTCGGATACCGGCCGAGAACGGGCTGGTCTCGGCGTTCGACGTGCGACTTCCCTTCGAACTCACGGTGGGGCAACGCGACGTCGCCGATGAGATCGCCACCGATCTTGGCAAGACCCACCCGATGCACCGGCTCCTTCAGGGGGAGGTCGGTTCCGGCAAGACAGTGGTTGCACTACGGGCGATGGTCACCGTCGTCGATGCCGGGGGGCAGGCTGCGTTGCTGGCTCCCACCGAGGTGTTGGCTCAGCAACACTTCCGAACGATCACCTCGATGCTCGGGCCGCTCGCCGACGGTGGCCTGCTCGGGTCACCACCTGAGGCCACCCGGGTCAGGCTCCTGACCGGCGGCCAGTCGGCTGCCGCGCGCCGCTCTACCTTGCTCGATGTCATATCAGGTGATGCAGGCATCGTGGTCGGCACCCACGCGCTGCTCGAAGATCATGTCGACTTCTTCGATCTAGGGCTGGTTGTCATCGATGAGCAGCACCGCTTCGGTGTCGAGCAGCGTGAGGCACTTCGGGCGAAGGCACGGACCCCGCCGCACGTCCTGGTCATGACGGCCACGCCGATCCCGCGGACCGTCGCGATGACAATCTTCGGCGACCTGGATGTTTCAACGCTGACCGAGCTGCCGCAAGGTCGACAGACCATCAGCACCCACGTGGTGCCGGCCGCCGATCGCCCTCGCTACATCGACAGGGCATGGGAGCGCATCACCGAAGAGGTGGCGAAGGGCCGTCAGGCCTACGTGGTCTGCCCGCGTATTGGTGAAGACTCTGATTCGCCGGGAAATAGCGACCCGCCGGGCAATAGCGACCCGCCGGGCAATAGCGACCCGCCGGCTGCTGGCCAGGGAGGCGCAGGGGATCCAGAACAGCACTCGGTGCTGGCCCTGGCTCGTTATCTCGCTGACGGCCCGCTCGCCGAGTGCCGGGTGGGCGTGCTGCACGGGCAACTGCCGTCAGAGGCGAAGGAGGCGGTGATGTCCACCTTCACCGCGGGTGAGATCGACGTCCTGGTGGCCACCACCGTCATCGAGGTCGGCGTCGATGTCCCGAACGCCAGCGTCATGGTGGTGATGGATGCCGACCGGTTCGGGGTCTCGCAGCTGCACCAGATCCGTGGCCGCGTTGGGCGCGGTGACGTTGCTGGCCTCTGCCTCCTGGTGACCGAGCTGCCTGACCAAAGCCCCGCACGCGAGCGGCTCGACGCGGTTGCCGCGACAAACGACGGATTCGTCTTGGCCCGCATCGACCTCGAGCAACGCCGAGAGGGCGACGTGCTCGGTGCCACCCAGTCGGGTGTGCAGTCGAGCCTAAAGGTGCTGCGAGCGGTTTCCGACGAAGCGATCATCGCACTGGCTCGAACAGATGCGGTCGCGCTCGTGGGCGCCGATCCCGAGTTGTTGTCGTACCCCGACCTGGCGGCTGCAGTCGCGCTCCTTGAGTCGGACGAGCAGGCCGAGTTCTTGGAAAAGTCGTGACGCGGATTGTCGGGGGTCGGGCCAGAGGACGGCGCCTGGCGGTGCCGGATCTCGGTACTCGTCCCACGTCCGATCGGGCGCGAGAAGCTGTCTTCTCGACTCTGGAGTCACTGCGCGGGACGATGGAAGGTTCCGTGGTGCTCGACCTGTACGCGGGGTCAGGGGCCTTGGGTCTAGAGGCGTTCTCCCGCGGAGCATCGTTGGTCGAACTCGTCGAGTCCGATCGACGGGCCGCCCGGGTCATTGAGGCCAACCGGAGCGTCGTCGAGGGTCTCTCCCCTTCCACCGGGGCGGTTCGGGTGCACTCGGTGACCGTGGGGCAGTGGGTGGCCAGCCGGGGGTCAGGTTCTGAGCCCGGCCTCGACTACCTGTACGACATAGTCTTTTGTGACCCGCCCTACGCAGTGGGGGCCGACGAGGTGAAGGCCGTGCTCCTCGATTTGCGGCGTCGCAAGTTCCTTGCGGACGACGCGTCCCTCGTCGTGGAACGGTCGCGGCGCGATCTTCCCTGGGCCTGGCCAGAGGGGTTTGTGCCGGTTCGGGACCGGCTCTATGGCGAGGCGCATCTGTGGATCGGTGGCCTCGCAGCTGCTCGCGCTTGCAGTGATAGCGTCGCGCCGTGCTGAGCGTCGTATGCCCTGGGTCGTTCGACCCGGTCACGAACGGACACGTTGACATCATCGAACGCGCGTCCAAGCTCGCTGATCGCGTCTTCGTCGGTGTCATGGTCAACCAGAACAAACGTGGACTGTTTCCCGTCGACACTCGTGTCGACCTCCTCGCTCAGTCGCTGGGCCACCTCGACAACGTCACGATTGAGACGTTCTCGGGCCTGCTCGTCGATTACTGCCAGTCGCGGGGTGCTCGCGCGATAGTCAAGGGCCTTCGAGCCGTCGGTGACTTCGACTACGAGTTGCAGATGGCCCAGATGAACCACCGGTTGAC
>JAJAYM010000309.1 GCA_027117675.1 Actinomycetes bacterium
CTCACTGCCCAGCGGCTCCGCGAACCCAGCAATCGGGTCAGGGACGAACGCGTCGTAGGAACAGGCTCTGCGGTAGCGGGCAGGCGCGTAGAGTGTGGGGTCGTACTGCCACGTGCGACGCTCGAGGCGACCACGCATAGGCCACACCTCCTGACATCTTTAGTATGGAATAGCATCTAAACCATACCAAGGATCATCCCGAGTATGGGATAGCGCAGCCGAACGGCCCCCGACCTCCAGCGGCGAAGACCGGGTCGAAGACCTAGACCCACACACCATCGGAGTCCTCATGGAGCACCGGCTCCACCCCAGCCTTCGCCAACTCAAACACCAACCGCCGCGGCCCCCACGGATGCGCACGCCGCGTCTCCACCAAGGCCACCTCGACCTCCGCCGGCATCTGATGCGCGACAGCAAGCACCGCCCGAACCGCTTCATACCTCTGCTCTGACACGCTCATCTCCCGCATCCTGGGAGTGTCACCCATCAACCGAACCACTGTCCGGCATCAACCGAAGGTGAAATGTCACCACTCAAGCGAAGTACTACATTGAAGGTGGAGCCGCCTCCTGAGTTGGGTCAATCGGTTTAGTGCCTTGGGTTTGGCGTTTTCAGTGCGTTGAGGATTGCGGATTCGTTGGGGCCGAGTGCGGGTGGGATTGTGGTGATGACACCGTTGATCTCGACGGTGGCTGAGCGCAGCGGTTTGAGGGTCCGCAGGACCCGGCGCAGGGACAGCCCGGTGCGGTCTTGTACTTCGCGGGAGACCGCTAGGGCTGTGAACACGATGCTCAGGTGGGCCTCGATCGCGTCACGGGTGCGGGCGAACATGGGCCTTGCCCGGAGATCGGTTTTCGACATCCGGAACGACTGCTCAACGCGCCACAGTTCGTGGTAGCTGCCGATCACCTCGCCCGGACCCATGACGTTCGTGGGGATGTTGGTGACGTAGCCCTTCAATCCGATGAGTCGTCGCGCGCGGGCCAGCGAGGCTTCGTCGAGCGACTTGGTGCCGTTGGTGTTCTTCACGAACCGCGGCGCCCGGGCGGCCTTGCCTCCGGCGACGACGGCTTTGGCGCGGTTCTCCTGCAACGTCAGGGTCCGGTTGTCTCGGACAGCACGTTTGGTTGAGTAGGCCCACACCGCCCGCCACGAGCCGGGATGCTGCTCAAGATCCCAGACGGGCTCCTGCTTGACCAAGGCGTCGTTCTCGATCAGCCGGCTGTTCTTCGGGGTGATCGTGTCGATCAGTTGGGCGTCGGTGAACACCTCTCCGTGCCAACGGAAGTGCGAAGCCAAATCGATGGGCGCTTTGGTGACCCGTGAACCGACGATGAACCGTAGACCGGCCTCGTCGAGTTCCTTCAGGTTCGATGCCGACAGCATCCCGGCGTCGGCGACAACGACGATGTCCAAGAGTCCGTGGCGGTGTTGGAACTGCTTGACGATCGGCACGATCGTCTGCGTCTCGGCCTTGTTGCCCTCATAGCAGCCGATCTCCAAGGGGAACCCGGTCCGGTCGACCAGAAGGCCAACCACGATCTGGGGGTCGACGCGTCGCTCTTTGGAGAACCCGACCTTGCGTAGGTCATCTTCCTTGTCTGCTTCGAAGTACAAGGTGGTGACGTCGTAGAGCACCAGCGACACATCGCCGGCGGTCACCGCGCGCCCGAAGCAGGCGGCCGCGATCAGGTCGCGGTACTTGCCTTCATGACAGCGACGCAGCGTCCGCTTGCGGGTCGACAAGCTCACCGCTGTTCGCCCCATCTCGGCTAGGACCCGGTCGATGTCGAGCAGGCTGGTTGGCTCTACGACCCGGGCGATGACCAGATCGCGGAAACTCTCATCGGCCACGATGTCGAACCCGAGGCTGGTGTAGACCCCGGCAAGGGCCCCGTATAAAAGCCCCGAAGATGTTTTGAGGACCTGCGAGCGCGACACCATCGTTGGTGCCGCCGACGCGGGCACGGTGCTCGCAAACAATCCCGGCGGCCCGGCCGGGGCAGACATCATCACCTTCGCCGCTACCGGCGTGATCCCAAGATCGAGGACCCCCTGCCGATCATCGGCGAGCAAACGCTGGGCCTCTTCCAACAGCAACCCCAGATCAGCCTCATCACGTGCTGAGCCGACATGCCGCACGATCCGCCGCTGACCCCCAACCGACTCAGCGATCTGCACAGCCGTGGCACCCGAGGCCGTACGAACCCGCCGAACCCACGCCACCACCCGATCCTACCGACCCCATTTAGTGCGTCAACGACACACTAACCAGACACATCACCGCAGGTCAGCGAGCTCCTCAGCAAGCAAAACCCTTCAGATGACCCAAGTCAGGTCGTACGGGCCGGGCACGTGCCTGGCTCGCGGATGAGGGCTACGGGCCGGTCCGCTGACTGTCCGACCGAGGACCACGTCCCCACAGGCCAATTCAGCGATTCACTCGTCTTGCACAGGGCGCGGCGTCGTGCGGTGGTGCCGGCGTGAGGGGGCAAATCGCGTTCCGGAACGCCAACGAAACCCAGTTCAATCCCGTCCGTTGCAGTGCGCCGACGTACGACGGCACTGATGACTCGGGTCTTGCGGGGTGATGCGCACACCTCCGTAGTAGGCCGTGTTGGTTTCGGGCGGCCAGTGACCGCGGTGGGTGGTGGTGAGCGTTGTGATGTCGGTGCATCGTATGTCGGCGGCCGGTGGGTTCCGATACTTGCTGCGGGACACGGCGAATGGGGACGCTCCGCGTGGGCAGCCTTCGCTGGTTGATTACTACGAGGCTTCTGGTAACCCGCCCGGGCGCTGGGTTGGTTCCGGGTTGGATGGGCTCGCCGATGGGCGGGGCGTCGCTCCGGATTCGAGGGTTACTGAGGCGGCGATGACTGCGGTGTTCGGCCACGCGAAGGATCCGGTTACCGGTGCCGCGTTGGGTCGTGCGTTCCCGACCCGCACCGGCGCCGATGGTGTTGCTTGTGCGGCTGGGGTCGCGGGGTTCGATCTGACCTTTACCGGCTCTTCACAGTTGAGGGTGTAGGGCGGGTTGGCGCGTCGGTCGCTGGGTAGGGGTCGAGGTCTTCCGATGATGGGAGTTCTCACACCGCCCATCAGGAAGACCTCGACGTGCCTGACGCTA
>JAJAYM010000310.1 GCA_027117675.1 Actinomycetes bacterium
ATCATCGCCGACCTCGACACCCGACGCCACAACTTTCACGTTGCCATCGAGAACTGGGAACACGACTTCAACATCGGCAGCGTCGTACGCACCGCGAACGCCTTCTTGGCCGCAGAGGTACACATCGTCGGAAAGCGTCGATGGAACCGCCGAGGGGCGATGGTCACTGACCGATACCAACACGTCCGGCATCATGCCGACGTCAGTGAGCTGCTGCGTTGGGCGTCCGAGGCGGGCCTCCCGCTGGTGGGTGTCGACAACCTTCCGGGCGCCGTCCCGCTGGAGACCTACGAGCTGCCCCGTGCCTGCGTGCTGGTCTTCGGCCAGGAGGGTCCAGGCCTGTCGGATGCTGCCCGAGCGGCGTCGGTGGCAACAGTTTCCATCGCGCAGTACGGCTCAACTCGGTCGATCAACGCCGGAGCGGCCGCCGCGATCGCGATGCACGCCTGGATTCGCCAGCACGCCGAGCTACCCCCCGAGTAGGGGCCGGTGCTGGACGCAGGCCAGACCCAAGGCTCCAACTCAGCACCGTCGAAGATCTCGGTGGCGCCGACGATGTAGCGCAGTACCGCAGCGCCGAGCGTCCCCCCGGACCTCGCCCACGTCGCTCGAGAGGTCTGTGGTGGTGCTCTGACCGTCAGGACGGATCAGCGTCGCTGTGAAGTCCAGAGCCGAGTCATTAAAGATCGGGTTCGTCGATGAATGATCAGGCATACAGCGCGGTGCCCTGAAGCCCGCTTGGCGCACCGCCGACTGGAAATGGGCAGGCCATGCCTACGAACGGCAAGGCGGTGACATCGGCCTCCGGGACGCGACGCGTCGTGAAGCAGCTGACCTCCGCAGCAACGCGCCGTTGGCGCTGGGACGAACTCCTCGAAGTCGCCGGCCCTCGTCTCGTTCACAACCCTCAAACGCTCCTCGCCCCCGGAAAAGGTCGCCTTACCGTCCCACGCGTCACGAACTCTTTGGTGGTGGCCCGGACCAGATGACTACGTGTCGTCGACGAAGGGTTAGGGGCTGGCTGGCGCATCAGGGCGTCCGCCGCGTAGAAAGGACCTGTGACCCAGAACCTGCTCGGCGAACCGCCGGCCACCCTGCTGCCCGAGAACGCCACCGCCCTCGCTTCCCTAGACGCTGGAACGGCGCCTCGCGAGGTCGCTGCGGCCCACCCGGACTTCCCGCTGGCGTGGGCGATGCTGGCCGAGGCTGCCCTGGCCGGGGGCGACCCGGTCGCCGGGTACGCGTACGCGCGCACCGGGTATCACCGCAGCCTCGACCAGTTGAGGCGCAGTGGCTGGAAAGGACATGGACCAGTGCCGTGGGAGCACGAGCCAAACCGCGGCTTCCTGCGCAGCCTCTACGCGCTTGGGGTGGCGGCGGACGCAATCGGTGAGACGCCAGAGGCCGAACGCTGTCGGGAGTTCCTCGTCGACTCCAGTCCTGCGGCAGCTATTGCACTTGCCGCTGAATGAGCCAGGACGACGCGCGCCGAGTACGTCGACGGCTTGAGGCGTTGCTCGGAACACCAGCGACGGAGGGCAACTCGGTCACGGTCTACCGCAATGGCGATGAGATCTTTCCCGCGATGCTCGATGCCATTACCGGTGCTGAGCGCAGCGTTGACCTCATGACGTACGTCTACTGGTCGGGATCGATCGCCCACCAGTTTGCCGACGCTCTCGCTGAGCGGGCCGAGGCCGGCGTCAGAGTGCGGGTGCTCATCGATGCCGTTGGCGGGTCGAAGATCGAAGACGGCTTGGTCGACGGGATGCAGCGTGCTGGCGTCGACGTGCAGTGGTTCCGACGACCATTGCGCAAGTCACCCTTTAAGCAGAACCATCGTTGTCACCGCAAGGTTCTCGTCGTCGACGAGGTGACGGCGTTCACCGGAGGCGTCGGAATCGCCGAAGAGTGGACCGGCAACGCCCGCGGCCCCGGTGAGTGGCGCGATACCCACCTCAAGGTCGAGGGCCCAGTCGTCGACGGCGTCGCGGCCGGGTTCTCGCAGAACTGGGCCGAGACCGATCGCCCCATGTACGACGAACGTGATCGGTTCCCTGAGCATGACGCGGCGGGGCCGGCTGTGGTCCAGGCAGTGCGTGGGTCCGCATCCATCGGCTGGGACGACATGCAGACCCTCTTCCATGTCGCCATCGGAAGTGCCACGCGACGACTTCGAATCGCCACCGCGTACTTTGCCCCGAGTCACGACTTCGTTGACCTACTCCTCGACAGGGCCAGCAACGGAGTACAGGTACAAATCCTGTTGCCGGGGTCCGGTGCCGACAAGCGTGTCTGCCAGCTCGCCTCCGAGTCGATCTACGCCGAGCTGGTAGACGGTGGCATTGAGGTGTGGAACTTTCAGCCGTCGATGCTGCACGCGAAGATCCTCACGCTGGACGGCGTCCTCAGTGTGGTGGGCTCGTCGAACTTCAATCGACGCAGCATGAACCACGACGAAGAGATCGCTCTCGCCATCGTGGACGCCGATGTCACCGCAACGTTAGACGCCCACTTCGATGAGGATCTCAAGCGCAGCGAACCGATCGACCTCGAACGCTGGCGCGGCCGCTCGGGCGCACAGAAGGCATTGGAGCAGGCAGTGCAGCCGGTCAGGCGGTGGTTGTGACCGGTGGTGCGGCGGCCGAAGAGCTCCTGGTCGTTGGCGGGGGCGTCTCAGGTATCGCATGCGCCCGCGCCATCGCAGACGCCGGATGTCCGGTCGTGGTCCGTGACCGTGGGCACCGCCTCGGCGGGCGTATGGCGGTCAAGACGATCGATGACCGTCCGGTCGACGTCGGCGCGAGCTACTTCACCGTCTCGGTGCCGGCTTTCCAGAACGTGGTCGACCGCTGGCTCGACGTGGAACTCGTTCGTCCCTGGACGGACACGTTCCACGTTGGCGACCCAGGCGGCTTGCTGGGAACTCGCACAGGTCCAATGCGCTACGCCACACCGCTCGGGCTACGCTCGCTGATCGAGGATCTGTCGCTTGGGCTGCCGTTGCGAAACCCGGACGACGTTCGTGAAGTCGAGCCAGGACCGACGGTCGACAGCACCGCCTATGCGGGCGTGGCTCTTGCGATGCCTGGGCCACAGGCCCTCGACCTACTGGGCGACTCCCTCGAGGCCGAGCGCGCGGCGTCCGGCGGTATGTGGGAGCCGTGTATTGCGCTCATCGCCACGTATGACAAGCGCGTCTGGCCAGACCTCGATGGGGTATTCGTCAATGACTCCGTTGTGCTCACGTTCGTCGCTGACGACGGGCGGCGCAGGGGTGATGACGCACCGGTGTTGGTCGCACACGCTCATCCGGTCTTGTCTGCGGCGCACCTCGACAATCCTGATGCCGCCATCGCGCCGATGCTGGGTGAACTGGAGGGCGTGCTGGGAATTTCGGTGGCCCCGTCATCGGTCATCGCCAAGCGTTGGTCACTGGCCAAGCCAGTGAACCCACACGTTGAACACTACTTTCTCGGAAAGAGCGGCGTCGGCCTGTGCGGAGATGGCTGGCATGGCCCGTCGCGGATCGAGTCTGCCTACCTGTCCGGACGCGCCCTAGGGCGCGCGATGGCGCGACGAGGTCCGGCGGCAGCCTGAGCGCGCTACCCCGCCGATCGGCTACCCTCTGCGAGTAATCCCCCAAGTCCGAGGGAGCTCCGCATGCCTGCGATCGTGCTGATCGGTGCCCAATGGGGCGACGAGGGCAAAGGGAAGGCCACCGATCTACTCGGCGAACACGTCGACTACGTGGTCAAGTTCAACGGCGGCAACAATGCCGGCCACACCGTTGTCATCCCGACGGCAGAGGGCCCGCAGAAGTACGCGCTGCACCTGTTGCCGAGTGGCATCTTGACTCCTGGAGTCACACCGGTGATCGGCAATGGAGTGGTGATCGACCCCGAGGTGCTCTTCCAAGAGCTCGACGGCCTGGTTGAGCGTGGCGTCGACATTTCGCGTCTGGTCGTCAGTGCCAACGCCCATCTGATCGCGCCGTACAACCGGACGATCGACAAAGTCGTCGAACGGTTCCTCGGCAGCCGCAAGATCGGCACCACCGGACGCGGGATCGGCCCGACCTACGCCGACAAGATGAACCGCATCGGCATCCGGGTGCAAGACCTCTTCGATGAGCACATTCTGCGCCAGAAGGTCGAGGGCGCCCTCGACCCGAAGAATAACCGGCGGGTGAAGGTTTTCAACCGTACGGCCCTCGCTGTCGCCGAGGTGGTCGCCGCGCTGCTCGCCCACGCGGATCCCA
>JAJAYM010000311.1 GCA_027117675.1 Actinomycetes bacterium
CTGACCAGTCGTACTGGCTGCCGTCGTACTTCTGCCCTCCGTTGGGGATGGGACGGCCGCCAGTGGTGTCGCTGCCGGTCGGACCCTTCGCCGTTGACGTGCCGGCCGATGACGCGTCCAGTAAGACCGACCCCGCGCGGCCGTTCGTACTGTTTTCCGTATCCTGCCCAACCGATATGCCGTGCACCTCCGCCGAGTGACTCTCCGACGGGCACGTTGGTGGCGTAGCCTGGCCGGCGGCACGCCTGAGTCGGTTGTGCTTACTGCCGCTGCTAGGTCGCTCATAAGCTACGAACCCGAGGTGAGGACGCACGCGTGACACTCGGGGCAGAACCGATCAACGTTGTCTACGTGGGTGGCACCGGACGCAGTGGCGGCATCATGCTGGCCAACCTGCTCGGCGAGGTTCCAGGCTACGTGTAGTCGGTGAGGTTCAGTTCCTGTGGCAGCGTGGCATGTCAGATGACCGGTTGTGTGGCTGTGGGGCCAGTTTCACCGACTGTCCCTCCTGGGGTGAGGTAATCAAGCGGGCGATTGGCCCCGACCTCCCTGATCCCGCGGTCGTGCATTCCCTGGCTCGCGCGCACGCGGTTGCGTTCCCTACCGCGCGTTCTGCGCCCCCAGCCAGGTGCAGTTGGAGCATGCACAATCGCGCGTTGGGGTCAGGCCCAGTCGAGGGCCGTGCACATCCATCGGCCCTTGCGTCGTTCCAGTCGAAGCGCCAGGGCCCGGCACCTGTCGGTGCCACCGGTGACCACCGATACCTCGGCGATGTCGGGGGATGGGCGGCAGACGTGGACCGAACGCACATGCTCGGGGCAGCGGTTCCGCGTGGCCCTGGCGTCCAGTTGGCGGACGCGCAGCTGTTGACGTCGGTCGAGGCGTCGGTAGATGGATGGCAGGACCCACTGTCCGAGCTGCATGACGGGTCGGTCGGCCGCCTCTACCTCGATGACCGCCTGGGCTAGGCGAGCCGCCCACGGCCACACCTCCGGGTCGGCGCCCTCGGCCGAAATCTCGGGGCCCGGGAGCGCCGGGATGGCGGGTAGGCCGTTGGGAAGCAGAAACTCCAGGGCCAGACTCTGCTGGCCCGGTACACCGGCCGCCGCCTGCGGTGGGGGCTCGACCCAGGCGGGCGCGGTGATGAGCCGTAGGCGGGGTGCCGGGGTCGAACCGGTGAAGTCGCGACCGACGAGCGGAGCGGACGGAGCGGACACGGTGCCTCCTTGGCTGACGGGTGTTTTCGCTTGGTGACTGGCATTACCGTGTATTTACCTGTGTTTGCATTTATTTGATGATGCACAGCCAATCAGGTTGACGCCTGGCTGGCTAGTGGTGCGTGTGGCTGGGGATAACTCGATGGCCGCCCCTTGGCGTCGTCCGGCTGGCTACGGTGCGCAGATGACGTCCGCTCGCCATGTCCCCGGTCGCGGCGATCCCAGCGATGCCGAGCTGCTCGCTGGCGACCAAGAGCGCCGTAACAACGACGCTGAGTTGACCGAACGACTCGAGGTCGAGCGGGCGTCGACGTCGTGGCATGAGTTGCTTGCCGGCTCCCTCCAACGCGTCGTGGAGGTCGTCACCGGCGATGGCGTCCGGCACCGAGGCCGCGTCGTTGACGTGGGGGACGGCTGGTTTCTGCTGGAGGTTGCTGGGCGTGCTGTATTGATCCCTAGCTGTCAGGTGCTGACGGTCGGCGAGCTTCGGCGGCGCGAAGTGGGGTCTGTCGTTCGCCGCGGAATGGGATCGGTGTTGCGCACCTGGGCGCGGATGCAGTGCATGCTCACCGTGCACCTGCTCGATGGATCAAGTCGAAACGGGCGCGTCACCGACGTGCTGGCCGATGCCTTCACCCTCGCCCCGGACAGCGATTTCGAAGGCCCGCTGACGATCCCGAGAGCGGCGATACGTTGGGTCGTGGGGGACGGCGTCAATGAGGAGTAGTAGGCCTTGGATACTGCCCGGCCGTCTCCTTGTCCCCGTCACTGTCGTCGCTGTTGTCGGTGTCGTCCCCGCGGGAGAACGGGTGCTCGGCGATGAAGCGCTCGGTTTGCTCGTAGCGCTCGGCGATGAACTGTTCGAGTTCGGACTCCTCGATCCGCCACTGCCCGCGTCCACCGACCTTGATCGCCCTTAGGTCGCCGCTACGCACGAGCGCGTAAGCCTGGGAAGCCGAAACATTCAGCATCTCGGCCACATCGGGGAGCGTGAGGAAGCGACGGGACACTGCACCAGTCTGTCACTTCGTTTCGTTCCGTGACGGACAGTCGCCCTCCGTGTTGATAACTGCTCCGGGGGAGGGGTGGAGCTGTGGACGACGCACTTTCGATGTGGGTTTTCGAGATCATCGACTGATGCGGCAGAACGCTGGGGAGACAACATGACAATGACACCACCGGCTCTTTCGGGGGCTGTGACGGTGCCAACGAGTCCACTCGGAACCAGGTCGGCGCGGCGGCGGTGGCGTGATCCGCGACTGGTCGTTGGGATTTTACTCGTGGCCGTGTCGGTCCTCACGATGTTCTGGGTCATCAGGGCGTCCAACAACACGATCGCGGTGTGGTCGGTCAACGATGACCTTCCTTCCGGAAGCCCGGTGGCCGAGGACGACGTCGTTGCCGTCCGCGTCCAGCTTCCGGCCATCGGCCCGTACCTTTCTGCCGAGCGGCCGATCCCCGAAGGCATGGTTGCGGCACGAGACTTTGCAACCGGTGAGCTGCTGACGCTGGTGGGACTTCAGCGCACCGGTCAGGAGACCACCCTCCGCGTGGTAACGCTCCCCGTGCTGCGCAACCAGATGCCGGCCGACCTCGCGGTCGGGGACCGGGTTGACGTCTACGTAGTCGAGCGGGGACCTGCTGGCGAGCCGGACGGGCCACCGCGTTTGGTTTTGGGGAGTGCTGCGATTGCCGATGTCGACAACGGTGGAGGCGCGTTTGGTGGGACAAGCCTGGAGACGGGCGTAGCGCTGTCGGTGCCTGAGGATGAGGTGGCTGCCGTCGTCGAGGCGCAGGCGCGTGGAACTGTGACGCTCGTCGACGTGCCCGTGGGGTCGTCGTGACCCCGAGTGAAGGGCTCCGCGTTGCGACGGCGTTGGCCGATGCGGCGGCTGAGTCAGCCGTCGTGCAGGCGGTGAACAAGTCGCCTGCGCGAGCGACGATCGTGCGGCGTTGTCGGGACATCGTTGAACTGCGGGCAGTTGCGGCGACCGGGCAGATCGACCTTGCGGTCGTCGACGGTGATCTACGGGGGCTGGACCGCGACGTTGTCACAACGCTGGCTGCCACGAGTGTTCGCCTCATCGTGGTCACCGATGAAGATGGCGACGCGCTGCGGGCCATGGGAGCGTCCACAGTGGTCGATCGGACCCTGGTCGGCCTCGATGCGGCGCTAAGCGGGGATGCGGCCGGCGCTGTTGTAGAGCCAGCTGCTCAAGTGACTGGTTCCCGCGATGAGGCAGGTCGAGTAGTGGCGGTGTGGGGGCCCACGGGGGCTCCTGGGCGAACGACGGTCGCGGTCGAACTGGCGACTGCGCTGACACGACGTGGGCTCGACACTCTACTCATCGACGCGGACACCGTGGGGCCGTCCATCGCGCAGCATCTCGGGTTGATCGACGACACGTCCGGCCTCGCTGCCGCCGTGCGCACGGCCGCTAGGGGCCTCCTGGATCCGGTGGGCTTGGCCGGCTTTGCTGTGTCCGTGCCCAGGGGCCCGCGCGTGCTGGTGGGGCTGCCGTCGGCCGATCGGTGGACTGAGCTGCGCCTCGCTTCGGTGGACGCTCTGCTGCGGTGCGCGCGAGACACGGTGCCATGGACCGTTGTAGACGTCGGGTTCGGCGTCGAAGGAAGCGGACTCGACTGGGCAGATCCTGGAGCCCCGGTGCGGTACGGCGCAGCGCGCGCGACGCTCTCGGCCGCAGACGTCGTGGTGTGCGTTGGTCGCAGCGATCCCATCGGCCTGACTCGGTTCATTCGAGGTATTCCGGCTGTGCGTGACCTTGCCCCGACGGCTCAGCTGATGGTGGTCGTCAACCAGATCGCGTCCGGAGCAGAAGGGCGTCGCGTTCGGGCCCTCCTTGCGGAGGAGTTAGCCGATCCGGTCGCGGCTGAGCTGCCGGCGGACGCGGCGGGTGTGAGAGGGGCGATGGCGAGAGCGACTTCGGTGTCCGAGCACAGCCCACGCTCGCCCTTCGTGGCGAGTATCGACAATGTGGCCGCCCAGGTGTTGGCGTCGGATGGTTCGTACGATCAGTCTCGTGACCGAGCTACGTGGACTCATCGTCGACTTCTACGGGGTACTCACAGACGGCATCGACACAGCGATGCGCGCGTGGTCTGATCTCGACGATGTCGACTACCTGCACTTTCAGGATGCGATGGCTGAGTGGTTCGGTGACTTTGGAGGTTTGGAAGAGCGGTTCAATCCCGTCCATGCGTTAGAACGCGGCGAGATGGGGTTGCGGGACTTCGAGGTCGAACTGGCCAGGCGCCTCACCCGGCGTGATGGGGGTTCCCCGCAGGCGGAGGGTTTGGTTGAGCGGATGTTCAGTCGGTTTGCGCACACTGCGGATATGTCTGGGCTCGTGCGCCGCGCCAAAGCAACAGGAGTCAAAACAGCGCTGCTGTCGAACTCGTGGGGAGATCAGTACTCGCGGGACGGCTGGGAAGAGATGTTTGACGTCGTCGTGATTTCGGGAGAAGTTGGCCTGCGCAAGCCTGAGGCAGCCATCTTTGGCCACACGTTGTTCGAGCTGGGGTTGCCCGCGAACGAGTGCGCGTTCGTCGATGACCACCCAGCCAACATCCGAGCGGCTGCTGCTCTCGGGCTGGTCGGCGTATGGCACCAGTCGTACGAGCAGACCGCAGCCGAGCTCGAGGGGCTTTTCGACCGTCCGCTCGTTGGGTAGTGGTCGGCCGCTGCCGGGCAGGCGACCGTGAGACGATCGGCTGATGGTCGACCGACTTACGCCGCTGGATGCGTCCTTCTTGTACATGGAGGAGGCCGCGACGCCCATGCACATCGGCGGGCTGGCGATCTTCGCGGCACCAGACGGCCCACTCGATGCATCGAGACTGGCCGAGCTCGTTGCCGCACGCCTTGACCTCGTGCCACGCTACCGCCAGCGCGTGCAGGAGGTTCCAGGCGGCATCGCAGCTCCCGTCTGGATCGACGATGAAGGCTTTGACCTCGGTTACCACGTTCGGCGTACCGCGCTACCGCGTCCCGGGAACGATGCCCAGCTTCACGAGCTGGTGGCGCGGGTGCTCTCGCGGCCACTCGACCGCGGTCGTCCGCTCTGGGAGATGTACCTCGTTGAAGGTCTCGCTGACGGGCGCATTGCGCTCATCACGAAGACCCATCAGGCACTCGTCGACGGAGTCGGTGCGATCGAGATAGGGGAGGTTTTGTTCGACGACGGCCCTGACGTCGCTGATCTCGACCACGACACTGCGTGGCTTCCGCGTCGTGGTCCCTCGACCGTCCGGTTGGTGACCGACGCCGTTGGTGACGTCGTGGGGCGTCCGAGTGTTGTGGTAGAAACGCTGCGACACGGAGTCGCCGACGTCGGACGGACGGTTGGTCGCCTAGGCGCGGCAGCAGGCGGCGCTCTGCTGATGGCCAGCACGGTTGCCAGAACCGCACCGCGTTCGCCTCTCAATGTTGACATCGGCCAGGCTCGACGCTTCGCCACAACAGTGTCAGCGCTCGACGACTTCCGTCTCCTCCGTCAGCACTACGACGCAAACATCCATGACGTCGTTCTCGCCACCGTTACCGGTGGGTTGCGTGCCTGGTTGCAGATGCGTGGTGAGCCAGTGACAGGACGGTCGACAGTTCGAGCACTCGTCCCAGTCAGCATCAACGAGGACGGCGATGTTTCATCGCTCGCGACTGTCGTGCTTGAGCTTCCAGTCGGTGAGCCCTCGCCGGTGATTCGGTTGCACCAGGTTGCCTATGCAATGCGTGCGGGATTGGAAGACCGCCGAACCGTCAGCGCCCAGCGGCTCGCCGGGCTGGCCGGCTTCGCGCCGCCCCCCCTTCACGCGGCGGGCGCGCGGCTGGCGGCCGGGCGTTCGGCCCGGGGGTTCAACCTCCTCGTCCCCAACGCGCCGGGCCCCCAGCAGCCGCGTTACCTAGCCGGGGCTCGGCTGCTTGAGGCCTATCCGGTCTCGCCGTTGTCGAAGGGACAGGCGCTGAGCGTCGGGGTCACCTCTTATGACGGTCAGGTATTCGTTGGCTTGTTTGGTGACCGTGATGCGATGCCAGACCTCGACGTACTCGGCCAGTGTCTGCACGACGCCCTCGACGAACTCTTGGCGACGATTGACGCCTAGGGCGAGGCGTACGCCTGTCGTAAGTGTTGGCTCCGTGCCACGATGATCCCATCACCGGGCACGACGATTCGTGAGAGGTCGCCGAATGGATGCTGTCTCGCAGGTTCCGCTCCCGCGCAATGAGCCCATTCGGTACTACCTGCCAGGGTCAACCGAGCGGGCCAGCCTGGAGGTGGCGTTGAAAGACCTGGCCGGCGCCGAGCGCGAGCTGCCGATGGTGATAGGTGGGCGGGCAAAGATGGGGTCGGGCGACGAGATGGCGGTGGTGCAGCCCCACAATCGTCGGCACATCCTCGGCCGACTACGAGACGCCACGCCTGCCGACGCTGCTCACGCCGTGGCCGCCGCCAAGGCAGCCGCCCCCGCGTGGCGGGCCCTCAGCTACGACGACCGGGCAGCGATCTTGCTGCGTGCCGCCGATCTGCTGGCCGGTCCGTGGCGCGACCGGCTCAATGCAGCCACGATGCTCGGGCAGTCCAAGACTGCGTTTCAAGCCGAGATCGACGCTGCATGCGAACTCATCGACTTCTGGCGGTTCAACGTTGCCTTTGGCAAGCAGGTGCTAGGTGAGCAGCCGATCTCGTCGGCGGGGGTCTGGAACCGGCTCGACCACCGCCCGCTCGAAGGATTTGTGTACGCAGTCACGCCGTTCAACTTCACCGCGATCGCCGGCAACCTCCCAACGGCCCCCGCGCTCATGGGCAACACCGTCGTTTGGAAGCCGGCATCGTCGCAGCAGTTTGCGGCCACACTTCTGATGGACCTGCTTCAGGAGGCAGGGTTGCCGTCCGGGGTGATCAATATGGTGACCGGCCACGGAACGCACACCAGCGATGTCGTTTTTGCGGACCCCGATTTGGCAGGTATCCACTTCACCGGGTCGACCCCCGTCTTCCAGGCATTCTGGAAGCGGATGGCTGACAACCTCACGAGCTACCGCTCCTATCCGCGACTGGTGGGTGAGACGGGAGGGAAGGACTTCGTCGTCGCCCACTCATCGGCAGACGTCGATGTGCTCCGAACGGCGCTGGTGCGCGGGGCGTTTGAGTACCAGGGGCAAAAGTGCTCGGCCGCTTCACGTGCCTACGTCCCTCGCAGCCTCTGGGGGGAGCTCCGGGATGCACTCGCCGCTGATGTCGAGGGGCTGACGATGGGCGACGTCACTGACCTGTCTAACTTCATGGGAGCGGTGATCGACGACCGAGCCTTCACCAAGCACGCGGACGTTCTGGCGCGCGCCGCGTCCGACGCTGATGTTGAGGTGCTGGCGGGTGGAACGGCTGACGAC
>JAJAYM010000312.1 GCA_027117675.1 Actinomycetes bacterium
ACCGTTTGCCACCTCCGCCCATTGACCGGCCCCCCATTGACCCGCTGCGGTCGTGAACGCCGGCCACGCCGCGGCGATGGTCCGCGGGCGTCAAGAAACTCTGGCTCTGACACGAACTGGACGCTACTCGAGGTTCGTCGGCCAGGAACTGCTCACGACCCGACCCACCAGCCAACTGCAGCAGCTGCACAGCAGGTCAGTGTCGTGGCCAGGACGTTCGTGGTGGCCAGCAGGTGCGCTCCTTCCTCTGTGAGCCTGTTCGTCTCCCAGGCAAATGAGCTGAAGGTGGTGAGCGCGCCGCAGAATCCGATGCCGACCAGGCTGACAACGGGGCTACTGCTGGTCCAACCGGCAACCAGGAACCCGAGCAGCAAAGATCCGACGACGTTCACCGCGAAGGTTCCCAACGGAAACACCGCACGCCAGCGACGTTGCACGTACACATCGACCCACCACCGAGCCGGCGCACCCAGGGCGGCACCGCAGGCGACCAACGCAACACTGGCAACCGTCATAGACGCTTCAGCGGCTCGTCGGTGAATGCTCGTCCCCACCGGTCAGTTCGTCGTGCGTTCCCACGAACTGAACGACCGCGACGACCTCGACCGTCACGATGCCGCCCTTCACGATCGCCGTCACCTTGGGCAAGAACGCCCGAATCTTGGCGTCCTCATCAATGATCGTGATGACGACGGGTAAGTCGTTCGAGAGCGAGACCAACCGCGAGGTATGAACAATGGACCGGCGGCCGAAGCTCTCGATGCCGCGCACGACGGTAGCGCCAGCAAGCCCCGACTCACGCGCCAGAATGACGATCTCGGTGTACACGGGTCGATGCGCGAAGACCTCATCCTCACCCACCATGATGGTCAGCCGCAGCGCGTGGCCGCTCAACTCGGTCATCGAACACCTCTCCGGTCGGGACGGAGCATCCAGCGAGTTGCCTCAGCTGCGCCTCGCACCAGGAGGAGGCCAACGCTGACCGAGCCCACCACGTACAGCGCGGCAACACCGGGTGCGCCCACCTCTACCAGGCGCACACCTTCCACGGCGAACGCTGAGAACGTGGTGAAGCCTCCCACGAATCCGACTGCCACCAGCGGACGAACCCACCATGCCGGAGGAGATCCTTCGTTCCAGAAGGTCAAGAGAGCACCGATCGCCGCGCAGCCGGCGAGGTTGACTGCCAGCGTCGCCCATGGAATGGCCGGTGGGTGCCACGGAACGCTGAGGACGACGGCGAATCTCGCGAGAGTGCCAGCCACACCGCCGAGGGCCACAACGGCAGCGATACGAAGGTCGTCCCAGGTCACGGCCACACGGTAGGGGTCTGACCCGTTGACCAGCGCGCGACCTGCCCGTAGCGGCATGACGTAGACTTAGCAGTCGCCCACTGTGAGTGCCAACCGTGAGTGTCAACCGATGAGTGCCGATCCTGGCCGCCCAACGGCTGCCTTCGGCAGTACCCACTGGCTGGGCTCAACGGCCTGAAGGAGTCTGCGTGCCCACCTACGCCTACGTCTGCACGACGTGCGACCACAGCTTTGAGGCTGTCCAGGCGATCACCGACGATGCCTTAAGCGTCTGCCCCTCGTGCAGCGGGGTGTTGCGCAAGAAGTTCCACCCGGTCGGAGTCACTTTCAAGGGATCGGGCTTCTACCGCACCGACAGTCGCAGCGGATCCTCAGGCGGTGACGGCGAAAGCAGCAACGGCTCGAAAGACTCCGGGAACGGCTCGAAAGACTCCGGCGCGAGCACTCCGTCGACCACCAAGTCTGGCTCTGACTCGTCGAGCGGCTCCGGATCCTCTGGTTCACCCGGTTCATCGAAGTCAGGTTCATCGAAGTCAGGTTCATCGAACTCAGGTTCATCAAGTTCGTCTGGCGCGTCGAAGTCATCCAAGCCCGACGGCTCCTGAGCCGACCCCCGCTGCCTGTGGATTGCGGCCAACGGCGGCCAGATCCGTCGTAACGTCCGGGCATGACCGGACGGAACGCCGCTGCCTCATCGGGCCACGACGCCTGGGCGACGCTGCGCCGCCGATTGGCGCTGCACCGAAGGGCGGTGTCCGCCGCTCTGGCCTTTGCCGCCGTACTCATGGGGCTGACAGCACTCACCAATGCGGCTGGCGACCAACCCGCCACCGCTACACCAGTGGCAGAGCGGGCCACCGTTGACGTGGGCGGGCTCGACGTTCCCGTGCAGCTCTACGATCCCGCCGTCGCTGCGATGGTGCAGCCCGGTGATGTCGTTGACGTCATGGTCGCCGACCAGCGCAGCGCAGCCACCTTGGTCGCCGCGAACTTGACCGTTACCGCTACCTCCGAAGCGGAAGGTAGCGGGCCGTGGACAGATAGTGACGGTCTCCTCATGGTTGCCGCGACCGACGAGCAGGCCCTCGCACTCGCCGGTGCGGCTGCTCGCGGGCCCATCACGATTGCAGTGCACCGTTAGTCGATCTTCGCTACGGTGCGCAGATCGGGGACCAAGTACCAGGAGGCCTTGTGAAGGGTTTTAAGGGCTTCATCATGCGCGGCAGCGTCGTCGATCTTGCCGTCGCATTCGTGAT
>JAJAYM010000313.1 GCA_027117675.1 Actinomycetes bacterium
AACACAACACGTCGTCTCTCCCCGGACCGTGCCCGAAACACGAATAGGGGGAGCAGGATGAGCGGCCACAACTTCAATGCCATTGCCAGCGACAGCAGAACCGCAGCGATCTGAGGTCGGCGACCGCTCCAGGCGATCGCCAGCGCGACTGCGCAAGCCACCACCATGTCGTAGCGGGTGTAGGGGATCACCCCCAGAAGTGGGACGGTGACGATCCACAACCAGACACCGGTCGGACGGCGCTCGAGTTGGCGGGGGCGCAGCAGCCAGATCGTGAAGGCGAGGTCGAGGGTTAACATTACGATGAGGTAGACGGTGGCGTATCCACTCAGGTCCAGACCCAAACTTGAGCCGAGAGCCATACGCGCCAAAGCGGGATACTCCCACGGGAAGAGGCCGCTGCTCGCGCCCTCCGTTGCGAAGTACGCGTAGCGGTTAAGGTCGGTCGCCGCCGCCTCGCCGTACGGAGTGAATGCCCACCAGAGCATGACAGCACAACGGCTGAGTGCCCAAGCAACGAGAGCTACCACTGTGAATCTCGGCGGGGGCATCAAGGCGCCACCAGGAGGATGTGATCTTCATCTGAATCGACGACCGTCCACCCGTCGTCCTGAAGGATTGCCGCCGTGGCCGAATCGGTGGGCACGAGCGCGTGGGTGGGGTCGAGGTCTTCGACCAAAGGGCGGAGATCATGACCGAACACCACCGCGTCCTGGTAGCGCGTCAGGAAGTCAGCACCGTAGTAGTCGGCGCGTCCGTCGGCTCCGCCCTGGAGGTCGGCCCCACCGTAGAAGAGCGCGACACCCGACCAGTTGTAGTCGTTGAGCAACCGAACGGGAGCTGGTTCGTCTGCGAGGCGCGCCGCCAGCGCGACTGGGAGCGAGTCGGGAGGGCCTTGGTCTCGAATGCCGATGGTCAGCCCGACGGACAGCACCCCGATCGCAGCTGTCACGGTGGCCATGACGGTGAGACGCGAGCGCTCACGGAGCGACACCGAGACCTCGGCGCGACGTCCGAGCGCGCGGGAGATCAGCATGGCAAGCAAGGGCGTGAGGAGCAGTACGGCCGGTGTCACGTTGCGCTCTGCCATCAGGCCGAAGGCGCCGATCGCCAACACGTAGAGCAGCTCTGCGCGGGTCGCCTCCGCTGCCCGCCCGAGAAGGTACAGGGCGAGGGCGCCGGCAACGAGAAGTACATAGCCCGGCCAACCAAAGAGCGTGGTCGGCGCCCTCTCGTTGATGAGATTGGTCGCAGAGTCCTGGATTCGCACTGCGAGAAGTAGGCCCGATGGTCCGAGCGGGGTGAGACAGCCCCCGACGAGACTGGTCAACAGTGCTGCTGCCATCGGCACCCTCAGCGGGTCGCCAAGACCTCGGTTGAGGAGGCGGCCGACGAAGGCCAACGCCATGACACCAGGAAGAAGCACCCATAGGCCATGGAGGTTGGCCCACAGTGCGGCGGTGAGCCCAACCAAGAGCCAATGCGGTGGCCGATCGTCGATGACCGATCGATACCACCACACCCCGGCGAGTGCGATGAACACATAGGAGACCGACTGTGGTCGCTCCTGGATGGTCAGTGCAAGAGCGATCATCGCCAGCACGTAAGGGAGCAGGACCGCCCGCGAAGGCCACCTACGGACCATGTTGCGCCAGAACACGAAGGTGACGCCAGCGATGCTGCCGAGCCGCAGGACGTTGACCAGCAGCGTCCAGCCCCCGAGGTCGTAGAGCCAAGACATGAGGAACTCGCTGCCCCAGGCCCCTGTCCTCCAGTCGGGGTTCTCGACGGAGAAGCTGAATGTTGACCCAAGTTCGGCGAACGGTGTGCCGGCACGGATCTGGTCGCCCAGAAGGATGTGCCAGAAGACGTCGTTGATGTCGTAGATCGGATCGATCACCCAGAGACCTGCGGCAAATGTCATGACGAGCATGAGCAGGTCGAGAGGTTCGATCCTGCGACGTACCCGCGCGGGATCGACGTCAGACTTGGCTGGCATGGTCCGGACGTCTAGGGACCGGCGCAGTCGGCGCCAGTTGAGGCTTTGGCGTCCAACGTGCTGCACGCTCCGGTGTAGGTCCCTTTGACGACCAGCCCGAGCCCGAACACGATCACGGTGATCACCGCGGCAATCGCGAACACAAGCAGCCCGTACTCGACTGCGCTAGCTCCGTCCTCCTCGCCGGTGATTCGGCGGTGCGGTGAGGTATCAGTCATGCCGCAAACCCCCTGGTAAGCAGTGTGGGGTGGTAGGTCGGTTGGCCTACCACCCCACAGTGAACGTGCGGTGCTAGCCGGCGCAGTTCTGGCCGGAAACCGAAGCGCCCGACGAAACGGCACTGCAGGTCTTGGTGAAGACGTTCTTGATCACGCCGCCGAGTGCGAAGACGATGATCACGATGACTGCTGCGATGGCGGCGACGAGAAGGCCGTACTCAACGGCTGAGGCACCTTCGTCGTTGCGGGCGTTCATGAGGTTGCGCATGTAACGGATCATTCTGTGATTCCTCCGTGGCCTGGATTAGTGAGTTCCCCGAGCTGGTCGGTTCTTCCGGGCCCCCCTTCAGGCCCCGGTAAGTCCATAGTGAGGCTGATATAGACCAAGATCCATCGGCTGGCAGTTCGGCAATGGCTAGCCGATCAGATGACTGCCAAATGGGTGACTCTGTGTAACCCCGGTGTTTCGCAGAGTCGCCGGGACGGTTCCTGAGTTGCGGCCAGGACGCCAAAGCGGAGGAGCGGAGGCTCCGTGGAGCTTCCGCCCCTCTATAGGCAGACGTCAGCCGGCGCAGTTCTGGCCGGAAACCGAAGCGCCCGACGAAACGGCACTGCAGGTCTTGGTGAAGACGTTCTTGATCACGCCGCCGAGTGCGAAGACGA
>JAJAYM010000314.1 GCA_027117675.1 Actinomycetes bacterium
ACTCGCCAGCCTGCTCTCGGGGGTGCCAGTCACCATGAAGACATCTACCTTCGCCATCGTGCGATCGGATGCAGCATGGGGCGAATGGCAGGCAGGGACCGCATCCCTGGACGAGGTCGTGATCGCCCGCTAGGAGTCGCCAGCTAGTGATTCAGGGCAGCGTTCAGCCTTCGCCGTCTGCGACCTCGACTTCTTCCCGGCTGATGCCGAGCAGGAAGAGAATCGTGTCGAGATAAGGAACATTGACCGACGTGTCGGCTGCTTCGCGAACGAGTGGTTTTGCGTTGAAGGCAATGCCAAGACCAGCCATCTGCAACATGTCGAGGTCGTTGGCCCCATCTCCGATGGCCACAGTCTGGGCAAGCGGAACGTTGGCGCGCTTGGCGAAGTCGCGCAGCGCCTGAGCTTTCGCTCTGCGGTCAACCACCGGCTCCCGCACCGCACCCGTAAGCACGTCGTCGCGCACTTCGAGGCGGTTGGCGACGGCGAAGTCGAGCCCAAGCTCGGCGGCAAGGCGATCGGTCACGAAGTCGAAGCCCCCACTGACGATGCCGCACTGGTAACCGAGTCGTCGTAGCGTGCGAACGAGTGTGCGTGCACCGGGCGTCAGGACGACCGCCGAAGCAACGACGTCGAGCACACCGGCGTCCAGCCCGGCAAGAAGCGCGACCCGACGATGCAAGGATTCGGTGAAGTCGACTTCACCTGCCATCGCCGACTCGGTGATGGCAGCTACCTCTGCCTCACGACCGGCATGGGCGGCGATCATCTCGATGACCTCGCCCTGGATCAGCGTCGAGTCGACGTCCATCAGGATCAAGCGCTTGGCCCGGCGGTGTAATCCTCCGGGTTGAACCGCAACGTCGATGGAGGCGCTGGCCGCCTCGGCGGTTAGTCGAGTGCGCAGAACCTGTTGGTCGGCACCGGAAACGTGAAGTTCGATAGCAGTGACCGGATACGCCGCGAGCCGTTCGATGTTCTCGATGTTGCCACCACACTCAGCCACGGTTCGAGCAATCGTGGCGAGCGCACCGGGGCGTAGCGACGAGCCGAGTACGGTCACGTGCGTTTGGGTAGCAACGTCGGCTCCCTCCGAAGTCGGCCGACGTTCGAAGGTGAGGGAGAGCCCAAGGCTCGCCACGACAGTTGACGCAGTCGTCTCGATGGCCGCCAGCGTCAGGTCGCGATCTCGCTGAGACTGATGCGACGCCGGTTCCGGAACCATGAGCGAGGCCAGGATCAGCTGTCCGCTTGTCACGACCTGTTCGACGTCGATGACGAGGATGGGCAGCACATCCATCGCGGCGAAGAAGGCTTGGCTCACACCAGGACGGTCCGGACCAGAAAGGGTGATCAGCACCGCCATGCCGGTGACCGTGACCTCAGTGGGATGCGGTGCAGGTGACGACGGCGAAAGGTGAGGGTCACTCATGGCGGTGCAACGCTACCCAGACGAAGGTGCACGACGAAGACCGGTGTTCCATGCGACGGCATGGGCATGCCGTGCGGCCCGTGCGACTTCGGTAAGTGCCGAGCGATGGATCGCCATTTCCGCCGCCGTCCGACTACCTCCGTCTTCGGACTCAGCACGCTCGAGCAGCTCAAGAATCCGCCGACTGCGCAGGGCGAGCCGCTCGGTCCGGGCATCTACGCCGGGCGGCATCGGCTGCGACGCGGCCCATTGGTCGCGTATGCCGCCCGCATCGGCTCGCCAGCTGGCGAGGTCGTTTCCCTCCAGCGCCGCTACGCCACGATTGAGCGCCTCGAGCAGTGAACGCTCGGCCTCGGCCGGCGACTCAACGTAAGGCCGCCCGTGATCGGAGATCACAAGCTCTTCCCAACCGTGCTCGTCGACTTGGTGGAGCGGAATGAGCCCAAGACGTGCCCCGTCTACGGCCACGAGTGCGACCCCTCGGTCGAGGGCCGCTGCGGAGAACGCCGTCGGACCCGGAAGCCCTGGTGCGTCGCCCGGTGCGACCGGGAGGTAGCGCCAACCCGACACGCCCACTTGACGCCATCGGGCCACGGCAAAAGGGAGCGTCAGGGGTTCGGTGGTCTCCGCGACTACGAAGGAGGGAGGTCGGCCGGCAGCGCCGAGCACATCAAGGGCTTGCTCGACGCCAGCGGAGCCACGAAGGACCGCGGTGAGCCACGCTGCGGTAGTAGCCGCACCTTCGATGAGTTCGACAGACACCCGACAACGGTAGGCCGCGCGCCCCTGGGGTGTGCACGGGGTGATCGACGTAGGTTGGCCTCGTGCCGGTACTCGACCTCTCCGAAGTCACGGTGGTCCGAGGCGGTGCTCGGATCCTCGACCGTGTGTCGTGGCGAGTCGAGGAGGGAGAGCGGTGGGTCATCCTTGGACCCAACGGTGCCGGCAAAACGACCCTGTTGCAGATTGCATCGGCAAGAATGCACCCGACGTCCGGAAGTGCCCAGGTGTTGGGTGAACGACTCGGTGCCGTCGACGTCTTTGAGTTGCGCCCGCGGATTGGGCTCACCAGCGCGGCCTTTGCCGAGACGATCCCCGCTGGCGAACGAGCCCTCGACCTGGTGATGTCGGCTGGCTACGCGGTGACCGGACGCTGGCGTGAGGAGTACCTGTCGCTCGACAGTGGGCGAGCCACCGAGCTACTGGCCCGGCTCGGTGTCGGCCCGCTGGCTGATCGCGCCTACGGGACGCTGAGTGAGGGCGAGCGCAAGCGGGTGCAGATCGCCAGAGCCTTGATGACCGATCCCGAGCTTTTGATCCTGGATGAGCCAGCGGCTGGCCTCGACCTGGGTTCGCGCGAGGACCTGCTAGGAAGGCTCGGGGCCATCTCGGCGACGCCGAATGGTCCGGTGGTGGTGCTGGTCACCCATCACGTCGAGGAGATCCCGCACAACATCACGCACGCCCTGCTGATGCGGGGTGGCCAGGTGGTCGTTGCCGGGCCACTGGATCAGGTGGTCACGACTCCGTGGCTCACCGCCACCTTCGGGCTTCCATTGATCTTGTCTGAGCACTCCGGTCGGTACTTCGCCAGGGCCCTGTTGCCACCAAACGCGTCAGACTATTAGCCCTGATCCCCACGGAAGCGGCAGCACTTCAACCATTGAGTCAGCCGCTGGGTGCTCACCCGGGGGGACGATGGCCAAGATGTCGGCGGTCGCTATCCCCGACAGCATGGCGGGGCCGGGTCGGGTGGTCAGGTGCACCACGCCTTCGATGATCTGGCCCGGAACAAGTCGGTGCGCACTGGGTGAAGCCTCCGCTCGGGTCGCTAGCGGGCGGGACACCGGACGGCGAATCGTCCGCCCGGCCAGCGCGTCGAGGAGCGGCCAAGCCAGGGTGACCAGAGCAGAGACCGCGGCTAGCGGGTTGCCCGGCAGCGCTACGAGTGAGCGGTCACCGGACAGAGTCGCCAGCTTCATCGGATGCCCGGGGCGAACCGCCACTCCGTCGACGAGCCAGCGCCCGAGCGATGACTCGACGGCCGCACGCATATGGTCGGCCGGGCCACCGGCCGTCCCACCGGTGGTGATCACGACGTCGGCCTCGGCGTCGCTCAATGCTTGCCGAGTGGCGTCCAGCGAGTCGGGTACGTGGTGGAGTGAGCACAGCTGAGCCCCCATCGCCTCAATCCATCCGGGTAGCTGCGGAGCCAACGCGTCGCGCACGTGGCCGCCGACCGGTGATCCGGATTGGGCGAACTCATCGCCCAAGATGAGCACTGCGACGCGGGGGAGGGGGATCACTTCGAGCACGTCAAGTCCAGCGGCTGCCGCTAACCCGATGGCGGGGGGAGTGAGCAGCTGGTTGCCGCTCAGGATGCGCTCTCCGGTGCGTACTTCTTCGCCCCGCCGCCGAATGTCGGACCCAAAGTCTGGTGAGCCAGAGGCGGTGAAGACAGACCCCTCGTTCTCGGTGCCGTTCTCGCTTCGAAGGACGCTCGAGTGGGGCGGAGCGACGGCCCCGGTGCTGATGCGGAGGGCCTCGCCGTCGTCCAGCGCGCGCGGCGTGTCGCCGGCGTGGTGGTCGCCAACGATGGTCCATGGACCGCCGCCCCTGACCGCCCAGCCGTCCATCGCCGAGGTGTCGAAAGGTGGCAGGTCGACCAGCGAGTGAACGTCAGCGTCGAGCACTCGGCCGAGGGCGTCGGACAACGGGACCGATGCTCGTCGACGGGAACCCGAGCCGCGCTCGGTGGCACGCGTGCAGGCTGTCGTCCACGCCATGTCCTCAGCCACCCACCGACGCTATCGGACCTTTGCCTTCGACCGAGTGGCCGGCGCGCTACGCTCCCGTTATGCCGGAATGGGGATGGTGGGTTCTCGGGGCGCTCGTGCTGTTGGGCGTTGAGGCGCTCACGCTCGATCTCCTCTTCGCGAGTCTGGCAGTGGGCGCCGTTGTGGGTGCGATCGTTGGCGCGTTCGGCGCGCCCGTACTGGCCCAGGCTCTGGCCGCCCTCGTTGCGGCCCTGCTGACGCTCTTGGTTCTGCGCCCCATTGGTCTCAAGTTGCTCAAGACGGAGGGAACTGACACCAACATCGACGCACTGATTGGAGCGCGAGCCCTGGTGGTCGAGCGCGTCGACTCGCGCGGCGGGCGCGTCAAGATCGGCGGAGAGGTTTGGTCGGCTAGGGTCACCCGATCTGGGGCCGAGTTCGTGGTGGGGGCTGACCTCGTTGTCATGTCCATCGACGGGGCGACGGCAGTGGTCGACGTCCCCAACACTGAACCGGACTCCGGTTCGACAGGGGAGTGAGTATGGAGAGTTACGCCAGCTGGGTGGTCATTGCGATTCTGGCCCTCTTTGTCCTGATCGTGCTGGCCAGGGCGATTCGGATCATCCCGCAGGCCAGCGCTGGCATAGTCGAGCGGCTCGGCAAGTACCACCGCACGCTGGCTCCTGGCCTCACGCTGGTCATTCCGTTCATCGACCGGGTCCGTCCGTTGATTGACCTTCGTGAGCAGGTGGTTTCGTTCCCACCGCAGCCGGTCATCACCGCCGACAACCTCGTTGTCAGCATCGACTCGGTCATCTACTTCCAGGTCACGGACCCGAAATCGGCCACCTACGAGATCGCCAGTTACATCCAGGCCATCGAGCAGTTAACCGTCACGACCTTGCGGAACGTCGCCGGTGGCATGGATCTCGAACGCACGCTGACCTCGCGTGAGGACATCAACCTCGGGCTCCGCGGAGTGCTCGACGAGGCAACGGGTAAGTGGGGAATCCGGGTCAACCGGGTGGAGATCAAAGCGATCGACCCGCCAGCATCGGTGCAGCAGGCGATGGAGATCCAGATGCGCGCCGAACGCGAGAAGCGCGCGACCATCTTGACCGCCGAGGGCATCCGCCAGTCGGCAATCTTGACAGCAGAAGGCGCCAAGCAGTCGGCCATCTTAGAAGCCGAGGGTGCTGCCCGCGCCGCCATCGTCCGAGCCGAGGGCGAGGCGTCCGCTATCCAGACGGTCTTCGACGCCATTCACCGCGCCGACCCCGACCCGAAGCTGTTGGCCTATCAGTACCTTCAGGCGCTTCCGCTGATCGCCAACAGCCCGTCCAACAAACTGTGGATCTTGCCGGCCGAGCTCTCCGGTGCGATGGCTCAGATCGGACAGGCGTTCCGAGGGGCAACCGACCCAGCCTGAACACGTTCTGACCGCTGCACGGGGCAACGAGTCAGGGTGCCTCGGCCGTCGGCACCGGCTCGCCGAACCGGGGCGCGAGTTCGCCGGCTACTCGCACGACCATGATCACGTACCAGTCTGCGGGGTTGTAGCGGTAGAGCGCGTTGTAAAGAGCGCGGGGCCCGCCGCCAGCGCCATTGGCGCAGAGGTAGCGCGCCGCGCTGTAGATCGAGTCGGCCGGGTTCCAGATGTCGGCAATGCCATCGCCGTCGCCGTCTACGGCGTATGCGGCGAAGGTGCTGGGCAGGAACTGCATCGGGCCCATGGCGCCAGCCGAAGAC
>JAJAYM010000315.1 GCA_027117675.1 Actinomycetes bacterium
CGGGTCCTCGTCGTCGACGACGAGGCCGCCCTGGCCCGGGTGGTCGCTAGTTACCTCGCGCGCGAAGGTTTCGCCGTTCAAATCGCCCATGACGGTCCGGCCGCGGTGACAGCGGCTCTCGCCTGGCATCCCGACCTGGTGGTCTTGGACGTGATGCTTCCTGGGTTCGACGGGGTAGAGGTCTGTCGGCAGATCCGCGGGTTCACCGACGCCTACATCATCATGCTGACTGCCCGCGACGAGGAGGTCGACAAGGTCGTCGGGCTTTCCGTCGGAGCCGACGACTACCTAGTCAAACCGTTCTCCCCCCGCGAGCTCATCGCCCGCGTCCGGGCCATGCTGCGCCGCCCCCGGATCGTCGCCGGATCCGCGCCCCCCGGCCAGGAGGTTGCCCCGCTGCGCATCGGCGCCCTCGCGGTGGATCCGGTCGCTCGGACTGTCACGGTCGCCGACCGGCCAGTCGAGTTGACCCGCACCGAGTTCGACCTGCTCGCCACCATGGCCGAACGCCCGCACGCCGCTTTCACCCGACGCCAGCTCATCGACGCCGTGTGGGGTGGCGACTGGTACGGCGACGAGCACGTCGTCGACGTCCACGTTGGCCACCTGCGACGCAAGCTCGGGGACGACGCCGCAGACCCGACCGTCATCCGCACGGTCCGGGGAATCGGATACGGCATGGGGCCCGGGTGATGCGCCAACCCTCGAGCTTGGCCGGTCGGTTGATGACCGCGCAGGTGCTGGTCATTGGTATCGGTGCGCTCACCTTGATCGGCACCGCCATCGTGGTCGCGCCGGGGTTGTTCGCCGAGCACCTCGCGCGGACCGGGGAGAACGCTCCCGGGGTGCAGCACCACGCCGAGCGGGCCTTCGCGTCGTCGTTCGCGATCTCGTTGGCGCTGGCCACCCTCGCATCGCTCATCGCGGCCGGACTGGTGTCCTGGTTCCTGGTGCGCCGCGTTGCTCATCCCGTGGCGCAGCTCGCCGACGCCGCTGACGCCGTCGCCGCCGGTGATTATCGGGTGCACGTCCCGCACACCGGGTTCAGCAGCGAGATCGTGCGGCTGTCCCTCGCCTTCGACCACATGGCCACCCGGCTGGCTGACACCGAGACGACCCGGACCCGGATGCTCGCCGACCTCGCACACGAGCTGCGCACCCCCCTGGCCACCCTCGAGGCGTTCATCGACGGGATGGAAGACCGCGTCGTCCCCATCGAGGACCAGTCCTGGCAGACCATGCGCGACCAAGTCGCGCGTCTTCGTCGCCTCGCCACCGACCTACGCGAAGCCGCGGCGGCCGAGGAACACGCACTGGGGCTCGTCCTCAAGCCCGCCGACGCCGGGCAGCTAGCGGAGACCGCGGTGGCTGCCGCGCGACCCCGATACCAAGCCAAGGGCGTGACCCTCGACCTGAACATCCCCGAGGTGTCAGCGCAGGTCCACGCCGACGAGGAACGCATGCAGCAGGTACTGGCCAACATGCTCGACAACGCCCTGCGCAACACTCCCCCAGGCGGACACGTGGACGTCCAGGTGACGGCCGGTGACCGTTCCGTACGCACCCAGGTCATCGACGACGGGGACGGCATCCAGCCGGATGAGCTCGAGGCCGTCTTCGATCGGTTCCACCGGGCAGACCCAGCGCGCGCCCTGAACGGCGGCGGTGGCAGCGGCCTTGGCTTGACCATCGCGCGCGCCATCGTCGTCGACCACGGCGGCAGCCTTACAGCGCGAAGCACCGGTCAGGGAGAGGGCGCCACCTTCACCGTGACACTTCCCACCCACCTCCGCGACGCCCCACGCCCCTGATGGCCACCGCCGCGACCAAGTCCGCGGGCCACGTGGTGGAGGTGTTTCCCGGGTCCGCCCTTCGCTGGATCCTTGAACACCCAACGGCAATAAGATGCGGGCGTTAGCCTGGCGATCCGAACACCGGGAACGGGGCAAGTCTGGTGGAACGGTACAGAGACAGCCCGTCGGATGGTTGGCGCCGCTGCGTTGAGCGCGCCTGGACGACCTGCTCGCCGAGCTGCACACCCGCGTGGGCGACGTGATGGACAGCGAGGAGCGGCAGCGAGGCCTGTTGGACGCGGTGGTCGGTATCGCCGCCGACCTGGACCTCGACAGTGTGCTGCGTCGCATCGTGAGGGCGGCATGCCAGTTGTCCGGCGCTCAGTACGGTGCGCTCGGGGTGCTGGGTTCGGGTCCTGACCGCCGGCTGCAGGCCTTTGTCACGCACGGTCTGACGGACGAGGACCGGGCCAAGATCGGCGACCTTCCCCGCGGCCACGGGATCCTCGGCCTCATCATCGACTCACCGGATTCGCTGCGCCTGGACAATCTCGGTGATCATCGGAAGTCCTTCGGTTTCCCCCCGAACCATCCCCCCATGGGTACCTTCCTCGGGGTGCCTATCCGGACCCGGGACACGGTGTTCGGGAATCTGTACCTGACCGAAAAACAGTCGCCCGGCGGGTTCACCGTCGACGACGAGCAAATCGTCGTCGCGCTCGCTGCTGCTGCTGGCGTCGTGATCGAGAACGCTCGTCTTTACGACCAGTCCGCACGGCGGCAACGGTGGCTCGAGGCTGCTGCCGAGGTCACTGCAGCCATGCTGGGGGACGCGCCGTGCGATGACGGCCTGCAGCTGGTTACCGATCGGGCCCGGCTCTTGGCCGATGCTGATCTGGCGGCGTTGCTGTTGCGGCATGGGGGCGGTCGCCTGCTGGTGGAGGCCACCTCCGGTCCGGTGCTCGACACCGTGGTCGGCACGGGCGTCCCGACTGGTGGGACGGTCGCCGGCGCCGTTCTCGACAGTGGCGAGGTCGCGGTGCTTGACGATGCGACGGCCGACGAGCGGCTGCAGGCCCTGGGCTTCACGGCAGCTGCCGGCTGGCCGGAGCTGGGCTCTCTGGTGCTGTTGCCGCTCAGCAGCGCCGGTCCGGTCGCTGGTTTGCTGGTCATCGGCTGGTCGCCGGAGCGCACGGACGCGTTTCGGGAGACGGACCCCGTGCTCGCGGGGGTGTTTGCAGCACAGGCGGCGCTGGCATTGCAGGTGGCGCAGGGACGCGAGGACCGGGACCGGCTCGCGGTCTTCGAGGACCGCGACCGCATCGGACGCGACCTGCACGACCTGGTCATCCAGCGGTTGTTCGCCGTGGGCCTGACGCTGGAGAACGCCGTGAGGCTCACCGACCAGCCGGAGGTCACCACACGCATCAGCGGCGCGGTCGACGACATCGACGGGACCATCAAGGACATCCGGCGGACGATCTTCGAACTGTCCGCACCACCGACGTCGACCGATCTTCGCTCAGAGATCGGTGAGGCGGTCGCTGTCATGGTGCCGGCATTGGGCTTCACCCCGCGGCTTCGCACCGAGGGCCCGGTGGACAGCGCAGTGAACGCGGATCTGCATGCACACCTACTGGCCGTCGTCCGCGAGTTGGTGTCCAACGTGGCCCGGCACGCCCACGCCACGTTGGCGGATGTGCGCCTCGAGGTCGGCGACGAGGTTGTCCTCACCGTGGTCGACGACGGTGTCGGGATCGAGGACGGCGGGCGGCACAGCGGTCTGACGAACATGGCCGAGCGAGCCACGTCGCTCGGCGGCACGTTTGTGGTGCGCCGGGCCGGCCATGACGGTGGAACAGTCGCCGTGTGGCGCGTCCCCGCCGGGTGACCGTCCGAGGGTCTCGCCGGTGGACTATCGCTCGGCGAGCCCCAGCTCGGCAGCTTCCTCGCGAAGCTCGTCACGCACCCGAGGGTGTGCGGCGTGCGAGATCAGGTGTCGGGCCTGAGTTCGCTCGTCGTGACCGAACATGGTCGCCACACCCTGCTCGGTGATGACCGCAGTGTGCTGGAACGATGTGACGGGCTCGTCGACCAACGCAACGACCGTTGACACGTCGGTCTTGTCGTGCCACGAGCGCAGGGCCATCAGCGCCTGCCCGCCAACGGAGTGCAGCGCACCGACCGTGAAGTCGGTCTGGCCGCCAAAACCGGAGTAGATGCGCGCGTTGATGCGGGAGGCGTTGACCTGCCCGAACAGGTCCACCTGAAGCGCGGTGTTGATCGATGTCATCGATCGGTTCACTGCGATGCGCCCGGGAGAGTTCGTGGTCTCCGTGCGCTGCAAGTGAACGCGAGGGTTCGCGTGCACCCACGAGTACAACTCGGCGGAGCCGTAGACGAACGACGCCGTCAGAACCTTGTCACGGTCCAGCGCACCAGCCTGGTCGAGAGCGAGCACTCCGTCCGAGAACATCTCCGACCAAACGGCGAGGTGGCGCCGCCGAGTGAGGCCCGCCGAGACTGCGTCGGGAACCACGCCGATACCCAGTTGCAGAGTGGCGCCATCTCCGATGCGTGCGGCAGCGAGTTCGCCGATGTGTCGGGCCGCATCGTCCGGCTCGGCCATGGCGGGCTCGTACAACGGTTCGTCTGCTTCGTACACGTAGTCGACGTCCCCTGGCGCTAGGACGCCGTCACCGTACGTCCACGGCATGTGGCGGTTCACCTGTGCGACAACCAACCCGCCGCGTGCCCGGCAGGCCTCGATGGCGGCCGGTAGCACGTTGACCTCGATGCCCAGCGACAGCCGTCCGTCCAGAGGTGGCGCGACCGTCACGCACACGACGTCCAGCGGCATGGCTACCGCAAACAATCGCGGCACGAGCGACAACCGGACCGGGAGGTAGGCGAGGGAGGCGCTGCGGCGCATGCCCGGCCCGACGAAC